>JAGLSW010000475.1 GCA_023135565.1 Candidatus Aminicenantota bacterium
GAATTTTAGCCGGTCAATAATCAAAGGTGCGGTATGCCGCTGGCCCCCAACAACAATTCAATGGGGGCGTCACCCGGCAGGGCCGCCGGAGGCAAAGTAATTTCATGGCAGCTAAAAAGAAAGAATCATCATGAAAAAAATCTTATTATTAATTTTGACAGTGCTTCTCAGTGGGGTAATTCCCGGGGTGGCGGAACCGGCAGAAAAAAATCTAATACAAAACGGGAGTTTCGAGAACGTTAGAAGAGTACTGCCGGATAACTGGTTTGCGCCCGGCTACGGCAAGAACCGGAAACACATCAAATTCTACGTGGAAAAAAACGGCGCTCCCGCCGGGGACAACTATTTGACTATTGAGATCAAAAAAGCTAATGACGCCCGCTTAATCCAATTCGTAAAAGTTCAGCCGGGGAGTATATATAAGTTTTCCTGCCAAATTAAAGCACAAGGTGTCGGGACAAAAGGCAGGGGAGCCAATTTCGGCGTACTGCATGTCCCTGACATCACGGTGGATGTGTATGATACGGGCGGCAAATGGCGCCGGGTGGAATTCTACGGCAAAACCGGCCCGGAACAGCGCGAAATCTCAGTCGTAGTCAGGTTGGGCGCTCCCGGGGCCTTTAATACCGGGAAAGCGTCCTTCGATGATTTCCGGTTGGAAAAAATGCAGGAAACACCCCAGGGCGCGAGGATTCTAAACCTGGGCAAAAAAAAGCCCGCGCCGGTTAAAAAGAAACCGGGACAAAAAACAGCGCCCATAATTCCCGTGGCCTTCCTATTGTGCTTTATTATGGTTTTTTTTATGGGGCTTTATTATTATTTGTTAAAGTTGTACAAGCTGCCCCTTGCCGCTGGTTCCGCCCTACCGAAAGAACTGCCCGAACCGGGAAGACCTTTCCCGGGGTTAAGCCCGGCGGGCCTGTTTTTTGTTTTCTTGGGAGCGGCATTTTTACTGCGCATCCTTTTGGCCCCTCTCATAGAGGGTTACCCTATCGATGTCGGCAATTTTAAAGGTTGGGCGGCAATGGTCGCCGAAAAAGGAATGCCCGGTTTTTACCAATCGGGCATATTCGTTGACTATCCACCGGGCTTTATATATTTACTATATATAGTAGGGATTTTGAAAAAACTATTCTCCTTACCCCAGAATTCGGCGATTTTCCTGGTATTGATCAAACTCCCGGGCATTATCGCGGATATAATTACTGCTTTTCTTATTTTCAAAGTGAGTAAAAAAGAATTGGGCTTTACCGCCGCTTCTTTCCTCTCCCTATTCTATGCTTTTAACCCGGCTGTGATCTTCGATTCCACGATTTTCGGGCAGATGGATTCGTTGTTTTTCCTGCCACTGCTGGGTTCTTTTTTGTTCCTTTATAAGGACAAATTGCCGGCAGCGTCCGTTTTATTTGTAATCTCGATGCTGGTAAAACCCCAGGCCCTGATTTTTGCGCCGGTTATTTTATTTGCTTTATTCTCCCGGAGAAGCTGGAAAACTTTTCTTTACAGCGGGCTGGCCGCAATCGTCACGTTCGTGGTGGTAATTTTGCCTTTTTCCCTTAGACAAGATCCCCTCTGGATTTTCAGACTGTACAAAAAAACCCTGGCTTCTTATCCTTTTGCCACTCTCAATGCCCCCAACCTCTTCGGCCTGTTCGGAGCCAACTGGCTAAAAGAAAGCGAAACCTTCTTTTTATTCTCTTACCAAACCTGGGGATTCATTTTTATAGGTTTGATCGTGATTTCTTCCGTTTTTTTCTTTTTTAAAAGCAAGGACAAAGCCAGGATATATTTTACCGCTTTGTTTATCATGGCCGCTGTTTTTGTTCTTTCTGCGAAGATGCACGAGCGCTATATTTTCCCGGTCCTGGCGTTGGCAATTTTGAGCTATGTCTATACGAAAAAGAAAGGTTTTTTATTTCTCTGCGCCGGATTTTCCGTGACTTTTTTAATCAACGTGGCTGTGACGCTGCACTTAATGGTGAACTACAGGACTTCAGTGATACCCCGGTACGACTTATTTTTCAGGAGCATCTCTTTGGTGAATATTTGCCTGCTGACGTATATTGTAATAATCGGTATCCAGCAAATCTTGGGGACAGGCTGGAACCCGGATAGCCATGGGCGCGCCTTGCCGCTAAAGGACTAATTGCCTCCCCCCACGCATGGGGCTGCCTCGAAGCAGCTTATAGGTTCCCCGCGCCGCGGGGTTGGAAAAAAAATCAAATTACCGCTTGACAAAAACTTTCTTATGAGTTAAATTCTTTATGGTGCAATGAATAGGCGCTGATTGCCTGCACGGTAAGCGCCGCTCTTCTTTAACTTTCGTTTCCTGCTTTACGAGTTCATAAGCTGTAGGTGATAAGAAAATGGTATATCCTCTACTCAGGCCAGTGGCAGTGGATTTAAACAAACCCCACTCGCGTGGGGGGGCGTTGAGCCGCTTCGCAGCAAGTAGCGTTTTTGATTCTCAACTATTAGAAGTTTTGTTCAAACTTTTTCAAAAG
>JAGLSW010000476.1 GCA_023135565.1 Candidatus Aminicenantota bacterium
GTCAATTTAGGTGAGCGCTATAGGCCTGTCTAAATGGATTTACGAGGTGCCTTTCGTTTCGCGTTTTAAAATTTTCGAGATGCCTGTCTTAGGATACGCCGGTTATTTGCCTTTCGGTTTAGAATGCGCGATTATCGGAGATATGTTGACAGACAACCGCTAATGCGGACTTTTTGCCTCCGGCGGCCAAAACCCTTTTGAAAAAGGGTTCTGGACTCCCAAAACTTCTGATAAGCGATACGCTTTTCTGTTACTCGAAAGCCTCTCATAGGCTCCTACCGCAGGTTTTTCTTAGCTGGGGCTGAATGCTTCCTAAAGAGGTTCGTCCTGTTTGTTCCATAAAGTCCAGTAAACGCCCTTCTTCTTTAACAGTTCCTTATGCGCGCCCTGCTCGGCAATCTTGCCTCCTTCCAAAACCAAAATCCGCTCGAAACTGCTGATGGAATTCAAACGATGAGCAATAAATATTATTGTCTTATCTGCGTATTTGTCGAAAAGTTCTTTTATTACGGTTTTCTCGATCTCATAGTCCAAATGGGAGGTGCCTTCATCCACGATGAGCAGATCGGCTCCTTTTAACAAAGAGTCGGCAATCTCGAGCCGCTGCACTTCTCCACCGGATAACTCTTTCTGGTGCAGTTCTTTCTCTTCGATGTTTATTTTGAATTTTTTCAGCACCTTTTTTATATCTTCATTATCTTTCCGTTCACTGATGTCGTCGTCCAACAGGGTTAGACTCTGGGAAACATAAGCCATCCCGCTACGCAAACTCTTCCGCTCTATTTCTTCGATGTTTTTCCCGGAAATATAGATTGCCCCCTGCTGCGGCAGGAAAAGTTTTTGTATCATCTTAACCAGGGTGCTTTTCCCGGTGCCACTGCGGCCCACTATGGCGATTTTCTCTCCCTCTTTTATAGATAGGTTAATATTATCCAATATCTTGTCTTCACCATTGTAGGAAAAATCGACGCCGCGGAATTCGATGCCGCTAATGCGAGAGATTTTCTCCCCGCTGTCCGGTTCTTTCGGCTCCGTGAATATTTCGTAGACTCTTTCGATGCCGGCGCGGGCTTTGGATAAGATATATCCTACTTCGGTCAACGACTGGGCGGGGCCGAAAAGATAACCCAAAAAAGAGTTTATGGCAAAAAAAGTGCCCAGGGTGAGCCGGTCGTGCATGATCTCCGATACGCCGAACCAGAGCACGGCGAATGGAGCCACCAGCGCAATGAAAGCAGATACGAGAGTGGCATAGATATTTAATTTCCCGGCTTTGAGTTGTATATTTACGACTTTTAAAAGCGAGGCGGAGATTCTTTCTCCTTCTTTTTTTTCTTTGACCGAGGTTTTTATTTTTTCGATGGCACTGAGGTTCTGTTCGAGTTTGCCGGTATATTCGGCACTTTTTTCGTGCAGGATTTTATTCACGTCTCTTAACTTTTTATGGAAATAGGTGATGGAGAGGACAAAAAAGGGCAGGACGGAGAGACAGAAGATTCCGAGTTTAAAGTGCAGTTTTAAGATCAATATAGCGCCTACGATCAGGGTTAAGATGTCTTTCGCTATCCTGAGAAAAGTATCGGCCATAAAGGCTTCTATGGAAGATATCTCGGAAACCCGGGACAGCAGATAACCGGTCTGCCTCTTTATAAAAAAAATGAGCGGGAGTTCCTGCATATTTAAGTAAAGATCACGCTCTAAATCGAAACGCACTTTGAGTTTGTACTTCAGGATAATCATTCTCATGCCGAAATTCGACAACTGGCGGATTAAGATAAACCCGATCAGGACTATACAAAAAATGTTGAGGGCTTCAAAATTCTTAGAGGGTATAATTTTGTCGATCAGGTGCCGGGTGATCAGGGGCATGGGGAGCTGCAGCAAAACGTTTATCAGCAGAAGCACACCGGCCGCGGCGGCCAGGTGTACGTAGGGTTTCTGGAAAGTTAGGAAAAACTTTAAAATCTCTTTTTTATTATTCATGTTGAATCACCCCGGCGGCTGACGCCGCCACCCCTCTCAAGAGGGGAATGTGTTCGTAAACTCTCGATGAGCTCTTTTCGTTTTCAGCCGACGGCTGCGCCTGGAAAAAACGAAATAAAATCATTCTTTGCCTCCGGCGGCCCTGGCCCTGCCGGGGGCCAAACTTTTAAAAAA
>JAGLSW010000477.1 GCA_023135565.1 Candidatus Aminicenantota bacterium
GCACGGGGTTTAGAATCAAAAGCGCAATCGGCCTCCGTCATCACTTGTCTCTATAGTGTTTGTGGCCTTTTTTATCGTAACGCAAAGCCTGCATCTCAGCGGCAATCGAAAGCGCAATCTCCGCCGGGGCAGGACCCCCGATATCGAGACCTACAGGACAATATAAAATAGAAAAATCAGGCTCCCGGCCTAACTCCTCGATAAGCTTCTCTTTCATAGCTCGACCCTTTTTCCGCGATGCCACCATGCCGATATAAGCGGGTTTCCAGCCGGCTTCGTAGATGCGTTTCAACACTACATAATCCAATGCGTGGGAATGGGTGGCAATAACAAAAAAACTGCCTTCCTCGACTTCACGGTTTTCCATGATGGTGTTGTATGACCCCACTAAAGTATGCTGCGCTCCGCTTACCTGCCGGGCTACTTCCTCCCGGTTGTCCAATATAGTAATATGGTAATCCACGTCCTCGAACTGGCGCACCAACGCCCTGCCGATATGCCCGGCTCCGAAAATATATAACGGTAGACCGGAGCCGATATATTCGTAAAATAATGTAGTAGTGCCGCCGCAGAGCATTCCTGTCTGCTCCTCCCCTTCGATCACCTGGCTGTCGGGATCCAACAGGTACTTTTTCAGCAGCCCTTTTTTATCCTTTAAAACTTTGCGGGCCGTTTTTTCAGCAGCATGCTCTAAAGCGCCGCCGCCCACAGTGCCTACTTTTTCCCCATCTGACAAGAAGAGCATCTTGGCCTGCACCGGCGCCGGGCCGTGGCCCTCTTTCTCCACTACGGTGACTAATACCCCCTGGCCGCCGCCCTTCTTCAACGCTGCGATCTTTTCGTAAATGTCGATCAAACAGCTCTCCTTTTCCTACAAGATTAACTCAGCACATACCGCTGCTGCCAACAGGAAAGAAGATGTGACGTATCCGGGTTTCATAAAGCGGGTAAAAACCGGCTCTTTCCCGGTTTCTAATTTTAAGAAGAAATAAATAATAAAGGTATTGATCATACTCTCTAAGACTAAGAAATTGGCGATTGTGAGCAGCCCCGCTTGCAGGAAATCATTAGCCGGCGACAGGGCTAAAAGCACCCCGTGAAAAGCGATAAACAATACTCGCCAACCGGCTGTAAACGCGAATACCTGCCGCAGTTGGACGCGACTTTTTTCATAGTTAAATAGCTTAAAGAAAATAACCACCGCCGCGGCTTCGAGCATAATAGCCACAGCAGGTTTTATGACCATCCCGGGGGTTTGCAGGGGCAAAAGCAGCCCGGTTAATTTGATACCGGCGGCAATAGAAGCAGTATAAAAAATCGCCGCCAGCTTGCCGCTGTGGTCCAACGATTTCTTCATAAAATAAAAACCGATGGGAAACATAAAAAATCCGGCTGCAAAGGGAATTAGGTGAAAAAGCGAACCCAATGTGGCCTCGGCTAATCCCCATAATGAACCCCAAA
Organism: Candidatus Aminicenantota bacterium; assembly: GCA_023135565.1. Taxonomy (GTDB): domain Bacteria; phylum Acidobacteriota; class Aminicenantia; order UBA2199; family UBA2199; genus JAGLQA01. Next base: position 1,462 of record JAGLSW010000477.1, read on the forward strand.
AAAGAAAAACCCTTACATTCTTACTTGTTTCTTTACTCATCGAAAACTCCTATCTACATTATGCCATTACATGGCGGTAATGAACAACGTGTTTTACATATTTCACGTTCCCACCATCAGGTGGATTTTTTTAGCTAATCTTCAAGAAAAAGTTATATCATAAAAACCGGGATTTTTCAATCGCTTTTTTATAATCTGCTTTGGTATCCACGTCTATCAAGATAGTCTCATCTTCCACTTCGACGGTTTCATACCCTTTGCCGCGAATAAAATCCCGCAGGTTCGAGTCTTGCGGTTCACGCAGGATCTCTTCCGCCAGGAAACTTTTCATCAGCACCGGGTGACCTTTTCTGCCCCGGAACAAAGGAATAACAATGTCTCCCGGGGCGTGCAGCAATTTGCGGTAGACCTCTTTTTTTACCAGCGGACAATCACCGGGGATAAAAAAGAATTTCTCTTTTTCGATATGTTTAACGCCCTCTTGAACGGAACTGAACATACCGCTGGGGTAGTGTTCATTAAACACCACCCGGACTTTGGCGTATTCCCGGGTCAGTTCGACCAGCCGTTCGATCTTATGCCCGCCCACCAGGAAAATCCGGGAACAAAAATCATACATCCCTTCGATAGTGCGGCAGATCAGGCTTTTCCCCTGCAGCGGCAGCTCCATTTTGAACGCCCCGGCCCGGCTGGAAAAGCCCGCGGCCAAGATAATCCCTTCGACATTTTTTATAAAAGTTCCTGTTTCTATATCGCTCATTTTTCCTGCAGCAAGTACCCTGTTCCGTTGGGTAGGGGGTGAATACCGGTGGTTGAAAACTAAATGCTGTTTTTAATCTTCATATTTAAAGGAGAGACTTACTTTGGCGCGATAAGCCACTACTTTGCCGTCTTCAAGTTTTAAATCCAGGTCTTTAATTTCGGCGATTCTCAAATTTTTCAGGGTTTTGCCCGCGGTTTCTATCGCTTTTTTGGCTGCGTCTTCCCAGGACGTTTCGCTTGTGCCGATTAACTCGATTACTTTGTAAATACTGTCGCTCATAATTTGGCTCCTATAAAATTAATTTTAGCGGTATTATTATAATGATTTAAAAAATTAAAAGCAAACCCCTGACTTAAAAAAAAATAAAAAATGTGTAAAATTATCTCCACAGGGCTGCCGCTCGCCTTTGCTTCTAAACCCCGTGCGCACG
>JAGLSW010000478.1 GCA_023135565.1 Candidatus Aminicenantota bacterium
CGGCGGCCCTGCCGGGTGACGCCCCCATTGAGTTTTTCGTCGGGGTCCAGCGGCATACCGCACCTTTGAAAAAGTTTGAACAAAACTTTTATTTAATTTCATTCGTTTCTGGGTGAGGCGCGCATCATGATTGACTGTCAGGGTGAGACCACAGCGAATCGAGTTTTTTTACGCGGCACCAATTGCCGGAATTGAACAGTGGACTCAACGCGCTGTAAGGCGCTTCTTCTACTTTGAGCTGCGGTTTTTTATATAACTTAAGCTTAATACGCCCGTTCTTTTGTTTTTTTAAGAGATTAACCGCGGCGCTAACGAACATATCCCGGGGCAAGATTCCCTTTATGCCGGGAAAACCGTTTTCCCGCAGAGCGTCCCGGATGATAGTCGAGCAGCTTTCGGTAAATATATTAAAACCTGTGTAAATCCCCGGTCTTTTGGGGTTTACCGGGGTGTCGTGAATCCGCTGCATGCGCCGGTGAAGAAATACCGACAGGCCGGAAGTATCTATCCCTTCTACCCGGAGCACATGAATAGTGCGCATAAAGCTCCTGCCGAACTTATCGAGATAGGGCTGCTCTTCGTTTTTGCGGTCGGTGCGTTTCAAGCCCGGGGCCGGGGCGAATTCGCCTACAGCGGGGCGGTAAAAATAATCTTCCGGGGACAGCACTTCATCTTCGTTCAGCACGATCGAAAAATTAAAAATTTCATTATCGACGTTGATAGCGACATGTCCAAAAATGGATGCCGGGGAAAAGACCAGCCGTTCATTGTAATAAAGTTCAAAAAAGGGATAATCGGGCCGCGGTTCGTCGGGCCAGATTAGGACGATAGGCGCGCCGGTTTGATAGTCGCATTGGGACAGGAAACGGGCGCAGACTTTTTTATCTTGCCAATGTTCGGCATAGCCGTGCCAGATCAGTTCATTTTGCAGGCATTTTTCGCCATTTTCTTTTAAGATGAAAGCTTTGTCTTTTTGTGTTTTAAGAATTCCTTTAATCATAGTAAGTCCTTTTTGTTGCTAAACCCCACTCGCGCCCCACCACGTGGCCCCGTGCGGGGAGCCTATAAGCCGCTTCGGCGCAAGAGGCAGCGTGTGAGCGCTTTTGCTTCTAAACCCC
>JAGLSW010000479.1 GCA_023135565.1 Candidatus Aminicenantota bacterium
CCAAACTTTTGTAAAAGTTTGATCAAAACTTTTGTTGATTTTTAGGATAAGAGCACTTCCCCCTTATTTGGCGCCTACATAGGGGCCAAAAAACGACTGGCTGAGATTGCTATAAAGATGATAGTGGAAACTACCCGGTTGTTTTGTTTCGAGATTCAGCCTCTAATTGGCTCCCCGCGCCGCGGGGCTGGGGGCCAGCCAGCCGGTTTCCACAACCACGGCCTCCCGGGGCGAAAAATACCGGGTGTCCAAAGCTTTGAAAAATAAAAACGTACCGCTGAGAAAAATAATCACTATCACTAACTTAAAGATTTTAGTCTTAACTGTACTCTCTGTTAGGGGTTTCAACAACCCGGCAAACACACTGAGCGCCACTAAGAAAATACCCCACAACAGCATGGCTAACCACACGGGAGTGATGGGATTGAGAATAAAAATTCCCCCGGCAATAAGTACCGCGGCAAAGAAATATTTAACATAATCCATCCACTTGCCACCTTTGGGCATGGCCGAAACAATGCCGGAAAAAGTGCCCACAACCAGGAAAATCACTCCCATTCCTAAAGAAAAAGTAAAAGTAAGCAGGAATCCGAAAAAGACGTCTTTGGTCTGGCTGATCCAGGAGAGCAGGGCAATCAACACCGGGCCTACACAGGGCGCGGCAATCACCCCGGCTACCCCGCCGATAATCAGCGAACCGATAATTTCACTCTTATGCCCGGACTGCATTTTGGACGAAATCGAAGTGGGCACGGGGATTTCAAACAGTCCTGCTAGGCTGAACCCCATAATCACAAAAATAGCGGCGATAACGATCACTACGATAGGATTCTGGAAAGTAGCCCCCATCATGGTGCCGGTGGTGGCTGCAATCATTCCCAATATAGAATAAACAAATGCCAGTCCCAATACGAAAAATATCGAAAGATATAAGCCTTTTAATTTTTTATTACCGCTGCGCGTGCCGATATATCCCATCACAATGGGGATAACCGGGTAAACACAGGGCGTCAGGCTGGTCAAAAAACCCAGTCCGAATACCATAAGGAAAAGAAGCAGGGACCTCTTCTCTAATTCCCGGTTCAAAGGAGCCAGCAATTTCTCGAAAAAACTGCTGCCGGAACCGGTGAATTCCAGGAACTTTTTCTTGTCGTAAAACCCGGAAAAACGGCGCGTCTCTTTGCCTTGCGCATCGAAAAAGATCACTGTGGGCATGCCGAAAACTTTCAATTCCCGGCGCAATTTATCGTTAGCTTCATTCTCTTTTGTAAAATCGACTTTGACCAACACATACTTCTCTAAGACCGCGGCCACTTCGGGAGCGGAAAAAGTGTACTCTTCCAGCTCCTTGCAGGCCACGCACCAGTCCGCGTAAGTGTCTACCATTATGGGTTTGTTTTCTTTTTGGGCAATGGCTTTGCCTGCCTCGAGACTTTTGATCCAGGTCAGCTTTACCGGGTTTACCGGTTTTTGGCGCAGGTTTTCAGCCGCAGGGCGGAGGTCCAAAGATTGGACATACAGGAAAGCGCCGCCGATGAAGACCAAGACTAACAACGCTTTAACGAACTTAGCTTTAATTTCGCCCTCTTCCGCCGGTTTGAAGACACCGGCCAAAATGGCCGCGGCCAGCAGCAGTACACCGGCTAAAAGCAGCAGCCAGCGGTTTATTTCCGCCCCGGGAATTTCTCCGGCGGTTTTTGTTTTCGACACGGCTCCCGCTGCTGCGGCAGGCGCTTTTTCCAGTACGTACTTAGCAAAGGTTTTTTCTATTTTGAGCTTTATTTCCTGGGAACCGGGCGGGAAACACATCTCCAGCGGACGTTCCTCGCACACCTGGAAAGAGGCTTTGAATTTCAACTCCACCGGGGTGGTGATCTCTTTTAGAGATTTTATATAGACTTTAACGTCGAAATCGCCTCTGAATACATTTTCGTCCGCATAAGGCACACCGGTTGGGAAAACCGCATCTCCGATCTCGATAAAATCGTTCTTTTCTACTTCGATTTTAAAGAAACCGTTTTTGATATCGGTGATATGGAAGTCCGGGTCTATGCTGAATTGAAAAAGGATAAGGCCTTTTCCATATTTGATTTCAGTATCTATTGCCGGTTCCGCCGAACCTCCGAAAGGATTGTCCCGCAGTTGGGGCGCCGGGAACATATTCAATACAAAAAACAAGACGGCTAATATTATAAGATTCTTTTTGGTTTTCATGATGGCTCTATTTTATCAATGATAAAAGCCTCTGTCAACAGGGGAGAGGAAAGATCAGGAGGAGATCGAGAAGAGCTCAGGAGGAGCTCAAGAGGGAAAAGAAACAATGCAAGGAAAAAAAGAAGCGTCGCGCCCCTCACAATTGCCCGTTAATAGATGGTGGATTGGGGATATCCGGCGCTAATTGACAAAAAGAAGATTTTATATTATATTAACGATGGTATCGTATATGGTGCGCGAAAATGACGAAATTTGAAAAACTAACGGCGAAATTACTTAGAAAACCGCAAGACATGAGGCTTGATGAAGTGAGAACAATTCTAAAAAAATATGGCTTTGAGAACGTCAGGACTAAAGGAAGCCACTTTTTTTTTACCGACGATAAAAATGTAATATCGATTCCTGTTCACAACAATACAGTAAAGAAAATATATTTAGAAAAAATAATAAAAATTTTAGGATTGGAGGGTTAGAATGAAAAAAAAAGATGTAAGATACTATATGAACCTTCCTTACAAGATTGTAATCCGCAAAGACCCTTATGGGGGATTTTTCGCGGAAGTGGAAGAGTTAGAGGGCTGCATGACCCAGGGCGAAACCTACGACGAAGCTTATCATAATGTAATCGAGGCAATGGCGGGCTGGTTGGAAGTAGCGATAGAAAGAGGGATAGCTATCCCTGAACCGGAAACGGAATCGAAATACAGCGGTAGATTCACATTGAGACTGCCGAAATCCCTGCATAAAAAGTTGGCCCAGGATGCCAGGAAAGAGAATGTGAGTTTGAACCAATATGCCATCCATCTTTTGTCCGCAAAAAAGTTATTATCGCAGTCCGGGGCTGAAAGCTGAAGGCAGCCTCAACCGATAAAACCCACTGATCACAGGAATGGCACTGTATAACACTTTACCAGAAGTTTTTGTCCAATTTTTTCAAAAGCGGACGGCGTCCGCAGCCTATGAGGGGCGAGCCTAAGAGGATGGGTGCGCCGCACCCCTGAGTGCTGCTCTAACTACTCTTCGAAAAGGCATCCACGATGGCTTTGGCAGTCCGGTAGTCGGCAGAACCCGGGGCTAAACGCATAAACTTCTTTAAAATTGCCACCGCCTTTTCGTTTTCGCTCAGAGCCAAATAAGTCATACCTAACCGGTAAAATCCTTCCGCAAATTCTTCGTTAAGCTCTACCGCCCTCTTAAAATATTTAACTGCCTCCGCGTAGTTCCCATTATTGTAGTGGAAAACCCCGATATTATAAAGCGTGTCTATATTCACCAACTGCTCGAAAGGCACTCTCTTAAAATATTCTAAGGCCCGGTCCGGTTTACCGGAGTTGGTATAAGCATTGCCGATAGATACCGGCAAATCAACTTCTCCGGGGAATTTTTTTAAGGCTTTCTCATATGCAGCTATCGCATTGTCATAGTCTTTCAAAGCGGCATAACAGTTGCCGGTAAATTTATACACCGATTCCACCGCATTGCTGTCTTTATGTTTTTGCAAAATGTCGTTGAATTTTACCAGCGCTTCCGCGAACTTCCCTTCGTTATACAGTTTGGCCGCTTTCTCGATCTCTTTCACCAGACCGCTTTCTAAAGCAGGCCCGGTCATCTCTTTCAGCTTGATCTCGACGGCCGGTTTCTTCGCTCCCACCCGGGTATTCACATTGAAGCTAATCTTTTTCGTTTCATAGCCGGGCTTAGAAAAATCAATATACCAGTCCCCGCCCCGTACAAAAAAAGCTTTCCATTTGCCTTCTTTATCGGTTCTCGGGAAAGGTTTGTAATAAGCCCGCGCCCGGATAGAATAAAGTTTTATCGTTACTCCCGGCAGCGGCTCTCCCGTGCTTTCAGCCAGCACAACGCCTCGCAGTTTGCCGGTACCCGAAGTGGCTTGAGCCGGTAAATTAGATACCAAAATTAAAAGCATACTTGTTACCAAAATTATTTTTTTCATTTTTTTTCTCCTTTTTCTTTTGCCTTCGGCGACCAAAACCCTTTTGAAAAAGGGTTCTGAACTCCCAAAACTTTTCATGAGCGATACGTTTGTCTATATAATAAACGGCTGTCGCTGGCCCCTGCCGCGAAGCGGCTTATAGGGTGGGTGCGCCGCAGCTTGGGGCCTACAGACGACCGGTTTTTAAAGCTGTGTCGACGAAAGTGGGAACTACCCGGCTATCGTTTCTCGACAGGCAGCCTCTCATAGGTTCCCCGTGCTGCGGGTCACTGCTTGAGGGGGATGTAACACTGCCGGATCAACCTCTCTACCTGCGGATGCCAGGTGGGGTTCTTGATAAATTTTCGTTCCCGGCGAATGGAATCGCGATGAAAAACCGGCTTCCTGCTCTGGTCTACCTGCATCAACCTGTAACCGTTCATAATACTCCGCTCCGTGGTAATCGTTTTAGATAGATGCCCATGACTGTCCAAAATGTCCGCGGCCATTTTTGTCTTCGGCTTTAACAAATGATGACCCAATTCATGCAAAATCACCCGGCCCAGGGCCTTGTCATGATCGATTTTTACTATTTTACTAAAAATCCACCAATAATCGGACCAGATAAAAATACTCGGATAATCTCCCAGCAGGGCCATAGCCGTACCATAACTCAAAAATTCGTGGGGATTCACATCCCGTTTTTTATAGCGGTAATCATAGTTTACCGGCTGCGCGGTAGGCAAAAGCGAATTTTTGATCAAATCGTGGTCTTGCGAGACAGCTCCCAAAATAATCACGTTGACGGTTTCGGGACTTTTGTCCCCGGACCGCTCACTAATATGCCACAGCATCAATTCCATGTCGGCGCTGAGTCGGGGGCCATACCTGGGGTCGCCATCTTTAATACCGCTGAAATAGTCGGCTGTGCCGCACCGGGCCGGTTCCCACTCAACAGCGATTTGTTCATCTTCTATCTTTAATTCTATATTTATCCGCTCTAAATTAGAACGCACCCATTCCCAGGTGCTGCCGGGAAACTGTACATTTTTTAAAACTTTAGGCTGCTCTAAATATAGACGTTTCCAGGTGATTAGTGGCCCGGATTTTACCGCGGCAGCGGAGAATTGTTCGCTGTTGTTCCCTAAAAAATGAAATCCGGCCCCGAAACGGAAAGAATCGCCGCCATAAGTGGAAGAAGTAAAACGAACGCAGGCTTCGCCATTTTCATCGGCGCTGGTCGAATTATTTTTTTTATGAAAGCCTATACCGGGAGGCAGCGCCGTCCGCCCGGCTCCCTCATAGGCTGCGAACGCCGTCCGCTCGTAAGACCAATAGACCCTGGTGTTAGGTTTTAGGCCGCTGAGTTTTACGACAATTTGGGTGCCGCTCTGCACTTTGCCGTTTCCTTTAACGTAGAGTCTGATAGGTTTTTTATCTATATTAATATCTTCTTTATGTACTCCTGAGAAGGTCATTTTCAGCCCCGGATAGGCGGCTGCGAATCCCGGGCTGTTATTTTGTTTTTGATGTTTGGGCAGGGCGTAGGCCGTCGCCACGAACAGCGCCAAAACCAAAATCGAAAAAAGCGTTACTTTTTGTCTCATGCTTATAATATAGTATGGGGTTGGGGATTTTTCGCCTGATTCTATAAAATGAGTCTTTTTTCTTCTTCTTTTGTTATCCTGGCATTATTTTGGCGGGTAATAATTTATAAACTTTTACTTTTACTACTATAAAATTAGCCACAGGGTACAGAGAGGGGATCGCTTTTAATTCTAAACCCCACATGCGTGGGGGAGCGATAAGCGGCTCCGCCGCAAGAGGCAGCGTGTGAGCGCTTTTGATTCTAAATAATAATAAGTTTTGTTCAAACTTTTTCAAAAATTTGGCCCCCGGCAGGGC
>JAGLSW010000048.1 GCA_023135565.1 Candidatus Aminicenantota bacterium
TGGCTGTTTTCGACTTATTCCAGTTGTTTTTCTCAAGCAGTTTTAAAATAATGTCTTTTTCAGATTCGTCATCCAGCCTCAGGGGGGAAAACTCGCTGTTTTCTTCGAAATCCATACCCGGGTATTTTATTTCATCGGAAAGAATCACATGGTTGATGATTTCACCGTCATCGGTGAGGTTGACAATGCGGTTGATTTCATTTTCCAACTGGCGCACATTCCCGGGCCAGTTATAATCTTGCAGCGCCTTAAAAGCTTTGAGAGAGTAACCGCGCACCTTTTTTTGGGTTTGGCGGCAGAATTTGGTGGTAAAAAAGTTGATCAATACTGAAATATCTTCTTTCCTGTCCCGAAGCGGCGGGATATTAATGGTATGGTGAACGATACGGTAGTAAAGATCATGACGGAATTTTTTCCGTTTGATCTGCAGTTTTAAATTCTGGTTGGTGATGGAAATAATCCTTAAATCCACCTTTATGGGGGTGGAACCGCCTAAGCGGTAGAATTCCTGTTCCTGTAAAGCCCTTAGTAATTTCGATTGTAAACTAAGTGTCATGTCCCCGATCTCATCTAATACTAAAATACCCCCGGAGGCGACCTCGAGCTTCCCCTCTTTGCGGGAGATGGCGCCGGTAAAGGCACCTTTTTCATGTCCGAAGAGTTCCGTTTCGAGTAAATTTTCAGGAATAGCGGCGCAATTGATGGCCACAAATTTGCCGTTAAATCTTTTGGAATGTTTGTAAATAAGCCTGGCAAACAACTCTTTGCCTGTGCCGCTCTCACCCTGGATCAAAACAAACACATCGCTGGCGGCAATCTTTCTGGTCTGTTTGATTAACTCTTTCATTTTTTCGCTGCCGGCGATAATTTCTTCCCTGGGTCCCGGGACAGTATCTTTTTGCCCGGGCTGATCTTTGTTTTCTGAGTACAACTGCGACAACAGCGCTAACTCTTCCGACAAAGATAAAAGAAACTTCTTGATTTTCGGGTCCGCTTCTTTGCGGCCGTCAGCGGAAATGTATATCAGCGCACCATCAAAACTGTTTATTTTTAAGGGATAAGAGTAAAAACAGCCACCTATCGCCGGAACGGGTCTGAACTCGATATGTCTCTCAAATATATCGGGATTCCCGGCAGTGATCTCCTCTAAATTCTCTTTTATGCCGCTATCTTTTTTAATGGAAAAGAGCAGGTTAATCTCTTCATCCTGCCGGGACACGAGAAAAAGGTCGCCGATATAAGCCAGCGTAGAGAGAGCATTCGATAATTCGGGGATAAAATCGTTAAAATCATTTTTTCTCATGCCGGTTTGAATGATGTGTTTTAATGTTTCATTATAAATATCGCTGATGTATTTTGTCTTCGTTTTTTTGAAAATAACTTCATTATCGCTGGTGATTTTCTTAAAAATGGGGATAAGCTCTTTGGCCAGGGTAAAATCGCCGTAGGTGCCCTTTTTAAGGAAAAACTCGATCCGACCGAGGCTGAACGATTCACTTACTTTAATAACCGCTTCCTGTACTTTTATACGTTTGACATAGGTGCCGTTGGTAGAGTCCATGTCTTTGATTCCTATAAAATCCTCTTCTACCCGCACTTGCAGGTGGTTCCTGGATATGGTTTCGTCATCGATGGTTAGGTCGTTGTCCGGGGTCCTGCCGATGGTTGCTTGGGACCTTTCCAGCGGAAATTTTTTGATGAATCCGTCGATGTAGTACAACAAATATTTCATTTTTTAATTATAACACAATTTTTTCTTTTATCAACCACATTCCCGGAAAAAGTTTATAGACTAAGTTTATAGTGTTTATAAACAGTTTATAGCTGCTGATAAGAGAAACTCGACAAATTAAAAGAATTGTCTAAAAAAAAATTCCGGGGAATTTTTAGCACGGCCTAATTGAGTGCTCGAAAATCATCATTATAAGGACGTTTTGATTCCAATGCGGCGGCCGGACAGGTTGAGCCGTAGTTTTTTTTAAACTCCATGCCTTTTTTTACATTTTGGCACAAAAATTGCTAACAAAATAGTACATTTCAAATTTGGTGTTTAGTTAAGCTGTATCGAGAAGTGATATGTATCGAGAAGAGAGGGGGGGGGAAGGTGGAACGTTTATTTTGTAGTTAGGTGAGTCAAAAGAGCATTGTTCCATAAAATGGAGCAGTGGCCTAAATCCACTGCCTTGAGCCGGACAGCCGCCGCGGGCATGTTTTGCGTTTCGCGGCTGGGGGGTGGGCAGTATGCTGTTTGCTGTCTCTTTTTCACTATTGTCGAACAGGGCAGTGGATTTAGCCGGAGGAGCTATTAGCACTCGAGACAATCACAGGGGGGCCGTTGGCCGCAACCAAACACACC
>JAGLSW010000480.1 GCA_023135565.1 Candidatus Aminicenantota bacterium
TGCCTCTTGCGGCGAAGCCGCTCATCGCCTCCCCGTGCGTACGGGGTTTAGAATCAAAAGCGCTCACACGCTGCGGGGCCGCTTATAGGGTGCGGACGCCGTCCGCTACATGCTCCATTTTACCAGGAACTCTAATTTGGCGCTGAATATGACCATCATGATACCTACGATGGTGATGACTATCCAGGGCAGCCAGGTGGCTTTCAAGAACGACCAGTATGAGCCTTTGTACTCGGAAACCATCACGCTGAGTCTGCCGATCAACGCCGTGGGCGGCAGCCCGTCTCCTAACGGCCAGAGCAAACTAAGCCCGGCTATGGCAACAGTGGCATGCAGGCCGATAGAATCTAAAAACCAGATCAATGGGATTCCGATAATGGCGGCTCCGCCATAAGTCAGCACCCCTTCAGATACGGGGATGATAAACACCAACAGGATAAAAAGTATCACCACCGGGACGCTGATAACCGCATAAGACAACAGCCCGCGTACACCGGTGGCTGTCATAACCTGCTGCAGAGAACCCACTATAGCCATTGTAGCCAGGAGAGGCAGCAGCCGTTTCACAGTATCCCGGGATAAAACCAGGATGTTGATTTTTTTCGGGCTGACCAAATATGCCACCACCGCGGCAATAGCAAATTCTAAAGGCAGCCCCATTATCGGTATGTCGAAAGGCCAGATGCGGTAGGCGATAACCAAACCGAAAAAAACCAGGAAAGGCAGCAGTACACGCCACCAGCTCATTTTTTCAGGCACTTGCGGCATATCTTCCAGGACTTCTTTTAGGGTTAGTTTTTTTTCTCTTTTCCAGCCTAAGAAAAGTACGGTGAAAGCGCCTAAAAGCAGCACCGGGATACCCAAAGGAAGCTCGAAACCCACATAGGGGATAGCTGTCCCGGCGGAAACGATCATGGCCCAGATATTCACCGGCGGCGCCGCCGCGCTTAACCCGGCTACGATAAAAAGAATAGCCGCCACCCGTTTTTTGGAGATGCCTAAGTAGCCCAAAGCCAGGGCCACCGGCGCACCCACAGTAAGGATAGAGACGCTCCCGGCGCCTGTTAGAGCACCCGGTATCAGCACGATAAACATCAACAGTAACAGAACGATGATGCGCAGGTTATAAAAATATTTTATAATGCCGCGGACTACGTAGTTGACACCGCCGGATTCGGACACTATAGTCATAAAGATAGTAGCGGTGGTAAACACCAGGATCACGTCTAAATAGGTAAAAGAACCTTCTACTATGTGCCTGACTAATTGGCCGATAGGCGGCGCATGAAAAAACGCCCCGGCCAGCCCGCCGGCCACAGCAGCCGAAAGCATACAAAATTCAACCGACAGTTTTTTCCAATGCGCCAGGGCATAGGCACCGGCCATGATTATTAAAATTATTCCTATTTGTAAAGTCATATACTATTTCTCCATAGCCTCAAACAAGCAGGGGGCGCACATTCAATGATCGATGTTCAATGATCAATAGTTCAAGAAAAGCGAAGATAACACCCTTTATAGGCTGCCCGCGCCGCGGGTCCCCCTGCACCGCGAAACTTCCGCAAAAACTTTTGATAAGCAAACGTTTGTGCCTACTGTGAAACGTTTAAGAATTTGCCCAAACGTTTCGCTAAATAGAAGTTTTTGGAAGTCCAGAAACCTTTTTTCAAAAAGGTTTTTGGCCGCCGGAGGCTCGGTTTTATTTAAAAACTTTCTCTACGATTTCAACCAGGCCTAAGGCATACTTGATCTCAGTATAGGGAATCTTCTTCTCAGCGGCGATCTTCGTAAAACGCCCGTCTTTATTACTGTCCGCTACAGCTACCAGATAATCGGCAAAAGGAGCAACCGTGTCGATCATTTTTTCGTTGTCTCCTCCGGGGGCGCCTCTTTTGGACAAGCCGCCCACATGAACCGCGATAATAAAGATTTTATTGGCTTTGCAATAGTCGATGATTCCTTTCAACCGCTTGGCTTCGTCGTTTATGGTAAGCCCGGAAGCGCCCATGCCTTTTAAACTGGCGCCTATGGCAATAATAATAGATCGGTAAGGCGTCCCTTTAGGAAACTTACTTAAATCCGAATGAATCTCGATATGAAAACCTGCCCCGGATTTTTTATCGCCAAGACCGACGCCGTCCTTTAACATGGCGGCTGTAGGCACATCGCAGTAATCATATTTTAGACCGGCTTCTTCCAAGATGATGTTGACCGTATTCACATCAGGACTCTGACCTGCCGACGTAGTAAGCACCGGGAGTTTGGCTTTTGGGATTTCAGTACCCGCCAGCCCCGGCGCGGTGAGCATCAACAGCCCACATAGGAAAAATACAGTTAATAAATGTTTCATTAAAAACAATCTCCTTTTTCTATTTAATCTTTCTTTTTTTCTTCCGGCTGGGGTTTCAAACCGTTGTACCTGATCAATTCTTTTAACCACCAGTCGGGATACTTGATCGCTTCTCTTTTTCTCTCTTCGATATTGTAATACCACAGTTTATTGTACTGCACCAATAAACGGTCGCCTAATTCCCACCAGGCGTCTATCACTAAGTTGGCATGACCGGTGCAGTGCTCCGTCAAATACGCACGAGCCGCGGCCGGGTCTTTTTTGTAAAGTCCCAGGGCATGTTTATCCAAAGCAGGAATACTTTTTAAGGCGCTTTCTTCCCACTTTTGCTGGAGTTTCCTGACCTCTTCGATAGCCAGCGAATAGTACACCTGGGTGTGATAATCCACATAGTCGAAAGCCCAGCGTGCCGACTTGCGGTCGAATGTCCAGTGGTCGCCGAATTTGAAAGACTCCGGGATTTTGGTGATTCCCTGGTATAAAGGCATATAACAGGAGGTGTCCTGTGAGCCGAAAGCCAGCCAGATCAAGCCGCCGATGGGGTTAGGCAGCCAGTCCCGGGTCTGGGTAACGGTTACATATTCGGCCCGGTTGACAGCGATAATCCGCGGCGTGTTGTATTTTTTGCCTTCATATTTAAAACCGTAGGGAAAGCGGTTGGGGTTGCCGAAGGGGCCTCCCTGGAAACCTCTGGCCGGGTTATATTTTGTCCCTTCGCACTTGTCCCTGGTCATTTTGATCACATCGTAGACCGACAGTTTTTTCTCCGGTTTGATGGAAAAGGGCAAATCCTGGTTCAAAGTTTCGGGGCTGAACTTTTTAGAGGGGGCGACTAAGTCGAAGAACCGCCACATGCGCACTCTCGATCCGGCGGAATTGGCGGCGCTGTATTTGCTGGGATTGTAGGCTTTTTTCCAGTTGAAAGGTTTTTTGCTTTTCGGATCATAGTAACCTTTTTTGACCGCATAGGAAATCGCGTTTTCAGAAGCCATAAAATAGTCTTTCTTTTTCAGGTTGATCTCCCCGATGCGCGACTCGTTGGGACAGACGCTGACGTGGTTGTCCGGCACTCTTTGAGCGCACCAGACGGCGCCGGGCTTCCCGCTTTCGGGGGTCCACAGGGGGCCGATAGGCAGAACTTCGAAAATCCAGACTTCGTTAGGATCGGACAGGGCCAGCATTTCGCCGGAATCGGTAAAACCGTAGCCGTATTCGGTAGATAGGTCGCCCATAATTTTGACAGCTTCCCTGGCGGTTTTTGCTCTTTCCATAGCGATAAGTGTCAGCATAGTAATGTCGAACTTAGGGGCAGGAGTGGTGTTTTCCATTTTTTTACGGCAGCCGATAGTGGATTCGCCGATTGCCACCTGGTTATCGTTCATATAGCCGAACATGCCGTGCAAATAACCGTAGGTGTGAGGCGCCTGGGGGATTTCAAGCCCTGTATCGCCGGTTTCAAAAGTATCCCAGCGCAGTCCTTTTTCCGGCGGTTTGGTTGTAAACTGGTTAAAGTGATAGATTTTCCGTTTTGTTCCCGGTTTATGGTCTGCCGGCGGCACATAGCGCCAGGTCCAGTCACACAAGCCGCAGTCGCAGGTATGCGTGGTCATGACCGAACCGTCAACCGACGCTTTTTTGCCCACGATGATGACCGTACAGGCGTCTGCCCGGATTTCCGCCGGGGTTGTACCGCAGTCGTCGCATTTTTCCGCGCCCGGCATCGAGGTTTGATTGAATAGAAAGACACCGAGTAAGATAGTAGTGAAAATTAAAACTTTTTTTACCTTCAAATTAGCCTCCTTTTTATTATTTGTACAGGAAAATATTTAGCGCAGTGAAGTATCCACTTATCCTGTTTACCTGAAAAGCAATTATACCATGAATGCATGAGCAAGAGCAACATGTAAAAAAGTAAGTGTTCAGTTTTGGAAAAACTAAACACTTACAGCCTTCAGCTTTCGGCATTCGGCTTTCAGCATTTGGCCATCAGCGGGAACAGCCTTCAGCAAACGGGCATTCGTGAAATCTAACGATCTCCCTGCCGGGGGCCAAACTTTTGGAAAAGTTTGTGAGTGAGAGAGTAATAAAATTTTAGCAAAAGCGTGATAACTATAAAAAGTGACTCGGAAAACTGTGTGAAAAGGTAACAAAATGGTGAAAAAAAAGCAAAATTTTCACGCCAAAGTTCCACCCTGTAGAACCAAATTTCACAAAAACTTTATATCGACTTTACATTTTTCGACAATTTCTCGCCGCTGTCATTGGACATTGAACATTGAAAATGGGCTTTCACTTTTTCGGCGGCTGTCCGGCCGAGTTCGTAACAGGCGTGCAGTACCTCTTCACCGGGAGTATATTGGGCTTTGACTTCACCCAGAATTTCGCTGCCCATGGCTTCTAAGTACTCTTTTACCTGCTTGACTGCTTCGCCGCTCCACCCATAGGAACCGAAAGCTGCGGCGTAAGGGGTTTTGAATTTTAATCCTTTTAAGTATATCAACACATCGGCAATGGAGGGCAGCAGGTGGTTGTTGAGGGTAGGGGAGCCTACGATTAGCGCTGCTGCGTCGAGCATTTTATCGGCGGCTTCACTCCTGTCGCAGACCGACATATTCACCGGTTCAACCTTAACGCCGGCGCTGCGGATGCCGTCTTCGATCACCCGGCTCATTTTTTCCGTGGCCTGCCACATGGTGTCGTAAAGGATCACTACTTTCGGCTGCAATTCCCGGTTCGACCACTTCTTGTACAAATCCAACAACCTTTTAAAATCCTCCATGCTGCGCCATATAGGGCCGTGATCGGGAGCCACCATATTAAATGTTAAGCCCGACTCTTCGACTTTTTTCAGCAGCTTCGCCACCTGGGGCGAAAAAGGGGTAATGATATTGGCATAATAGCTTTCAGCCTGCCTCTCTAACAGTTCCCGGGGCAGTTCATCAGCGAACCTTTCACCGGAAGCTAAGTGCATACCGAATGCATCCTGGGTAAAAAGAATCTGCTCTTCCTGCAAGTAACTGAACATGCTGTCCGGCCAGTGCAGCATGCGCGTTTCCATAAAAGTAATTTTTTTGCCACCGATGTCTAATTCTTCGCCGTCAGCCGCCGCTGTCAGTTCCAATCCCGCGCCATAGTGGGCGTTGAGGGCTTTGACCCCCATCTTAGAAGCAAATACTTCGGCAGGTTTGACAGTTTTTATGGTTTGTAGTAGGGCGCCCGAATGATCTGGTTCGGCATGGTTGGAGATAATATATTCGATTTTGCCCGGGTCCACCACGGAAGCGATGCGGGCGAGCATTTCCTCGAAAAACCCCTTTTTTACCGTGTCTATTAGGGTGATCTTATCGGCCAAAATAAGATAGGCGTTGTAAGTGGTTCCCCTGCCGGTTTTATAACCGTGGAAATTGCGCACGTTCCAGTCGATTGCTCCGACCCAATAAACAGAATCCGTTATCTTTACTGCGTTGAAATATGGCGGCATATTGTGTTCTCCCGGCTTTCTCTATTCGGCGGTGGGTGGAGTAAAAGTACGTGCTGCCAGGTCTTTATCCATTAAGAATATGCCGTGACCCGATTCTTTGACTAATTCCAGTTTTTTTAAGATGCTATCGACATTGGCCTCTTCCTCTACCTGCTCGTCCACGAACCAGTTGAGAAAGGAACGGGAGGCATGATCGTTCTCCCCGATAGCGGCAGTCATGATCTTATTGATCCGGTCTGTGACGATCCGTTCATGATCTAACGCATGTTCGAATGCGGCTTTTACCGAATCCCAGTCCTTGGGCGGGGCGGCGATTTGCGTAAAGAAAGGCCGGCCGCCGCGTTCTAAGAGAAAATCATACATTTTTTGGGCATGAAACATCTCTTCATCCACTTGTATTTTAAACCAGTTGGCAAAACCTGTCAGGTCGATGGAATCGCAGTAGGCGCCCATGGCTTTGTAAATATAGGCTGAGTAAATTTCAAAATTCATTTGCTCGTTGATCATTTTTTCGATTTTATCATTAATCATTTTAATCCTCCTTTTAGTTAATTTTTTTGTAATAGTAATTCTGCAACAAAAATGAGATCATGTCAAGAGGGGAAAAAAAAGGTTACCTAATCGTAAAGTTTTGCCACTTCCTGGCAGAATATTTTTTTGCAAGCCTGGAAAGGGTTTATTATAGAGCATTTACAGGCCAAAACAATAAAAACGTTTATTGATTGACCGGCCAAAATTCCCCTCTCTGAGAGGGGTGGCGCTGAGGGGCTTTTT
>JAGLSW010000481.1 GCA_023135565.1 Candidatus Aminicenantota bacterium
GTTGTCAAAAACTGAACAGTTACCATTTTATCTATTGCTTTTTTTTATAACTTTATTATATAATACTTCATGGTAAAAAAAAACATCATTTTTTATACGAAAAAAGGAGGAAACATGAAGGCAGCAAAAACCAAAAGGATCCTGGTCGATCTTACAAAAGAAAAAACGGAACTCATACTTAAAATTGATGAAAACAAGTTTATAAAGCTTGAATATCATCAGGGAGCAGATGTAGAGATCATGGCAAAAGATAGTGACATCGCAGAGGGTTTCATCGAATCTGAAAAATAGTTCTATTATTCCAGGCACTATTGAGCACCAATTCGGAAACACAACGAACATCGATTGAAAAACCCAAATTCCCCTCTCGATACTTGCAAGGCTGCGGCTCCGCATGTCGAGAAACGAAACATGAAGGAAGCATGGTATGTTTGGCTGTGGTCAACCGCCGTGACATGAATTCATAGTTGAGAAGGCCGGTTTGATAATACACTACAAATGGCAACAGTTGCATTAATTCAAGCCCCGATTGCAAATTTGGATTACCCGTCACTGGGGCTCGGGTATATCGAAAGTTTCTTAAAGGACGCGGGGCATAATACAATCCTTGAAGATTTCAACCTGAAATTTTACTTATCCAAAGATGGGCGTTTGCTCTGGCATAGATTAAAAGATTTAATCTCCTTTTATATATATGACAGGGCTAAATATATTGATTTTATCGTTACGCTGCTCGATTTGCAATCCACGGGTAGAGAGGGAACAGTACCGGCTCAACGATCCCGGGAAATTATCGATGATATTATAAATGTACCCTATTTCCGGGAAGTTGATGTTTTCGGTTTTACTGTTTCGGATTATAATAGCCTTTTATCCTTGTATATAGCAAAAAAGCTAAAACATTCCTTTGATAAGCCTATCGTCTTTGGCGGCCCGGAATGTGAATTATTTCGTCGTGGCAATGATTTCCTCGACAGCGGATTTGTCGACTACCTGGTTGTTGGCGACGGCGAAACGGCAATGAAGTCTCTTGTGAACTCTCTCGACGAGGCGGCGAAAAGAAAGATAAATGAATTGCCCGTTCCGGGGACAGTGATCCGGGGGCATCCCCCTGATGATCTCAACGAAACGCCTTTCCCGGATTTCATTAGCGCCCGGCGGCACGGTTATCTCAGCGGCGTGATCCCGTTGACTACTTCCCGCGGTTGTAGGCGAAGGTGTGCCTTCTGCGACAACTACTTGCGTGAAAGTCCGTTCTTGAAACGATCACCGGAAAATGTTATCGAAGAAATTAAAACGCAGAAAGTCAAGTATAATACGTCCAGGTTCCTGTTCAACGATGCCATGATCGATTGGGATTTGTCGTTCCTGGAAAAACTTTGTGATTTGATTATTTCGAACCGGCTTGAAATCACCTGGGAATCACGCGCTTCACTTAACGGCGGGTTTACTCCCCGACTGCTCGATAAAATGGCCGTGAGCGGCTGCAAACAATTGAGGTTCGGACTGGAAAGCGCGTCTCCCAAAGTGCTTAAGCTTATGAATAAAAAAATGACGCATATGCCGGATATTCTAAAACGGGTCTATGAGGCGGGGATTGCTGTACACACATGTTGGATCGTCGGGTTTCCCGGTGAAGAGCTAACGGATTTTAGCAAAACCCTCGAATTCATTACTAAAAGTGCGCATATGATAGACAGTGCATCGTTTACTCCTCTTTTGCTAAAGGATTATACACGGCTTAGGCAATCGGCCGGTCAATCCAACTTTACCCGGGTACCTGATGAAGAGGATTCCCGGCTGCCGAACCCGTGGAAAAACTGCTTCCTCTGGCGTTGCAAAGAAAGTAACTGGGAAATCGAGAAGGAAGGAAACACGGTTTCGGAAAGAAGAGGACGTTGTATTGTTGCGCAGATGCTGTACACATATTGCAAACACCGGGCGGATTTTTCTTCAACTTGCCCGCCGGTATTAACGAATGACTGGCAGAGTCGCATGTCATCCGGTTTAAAACGGCTGTTGGATTTTCCGGCGAAGGTATTATGGGCCATGGGAATACCCTTCATTCACATTAACAGTACCCCCGTTGGTGAAGAGATCAGTCCCACCCTGGCCCAATTGTTGGGACATTTGCAAAAATATCCTTCGCAAGACGGTGTAGTAGATTTGCTTGCATCTATTGCCAATCCAACGGTAATAGGGATGACCGGCGCATTAATGGCCGAGTTGGAGGAATTGTTACCACCATATAATGCCGGGGGACACCTGTTATGAGAAAAAAAATGCACGATATAGTATTTATAATTCCACCGGGAGGTGATCAGAGCTGGTTTAACTACCAGCTTGGCGTTGCTTATATTCAAGCGCAATTAAAAGAAAAAGGCGTATCTTCTTCGCAGTATATCCCCGGGAGTAGGTCGAGACTTCGGGACATCAACCATTTTATTGCCGCGAGCAATCCCCTGGTTGTCGGGTTTACCGTTTACGATTCCAATTTCTATATCACTCGTGAAATAGTGCGCAGCGTCAAAGAGCATTTTCCCGGCTTAGTCCTGGCAGCGGGAGGTCCAACCGCAACCTATTCCTGTGAAACGCTTCTCCGGGATATGCCGGGATTAGACTTCTGTGTCCGCGGTG
The DNA here is from genome assembly GCA_023135565.1 of Candidatus Aminicenantota bacterium. GTDB lineage: Bacteria > Acidobacteriota > Aminicenantia > UBA2199 > UBA2199 > JAGLQA01. Next base: position 2,638 of record JAGLSW010000481.1, read on the forward strand.
AGAGTGAGTTTAAAATGCACGCGATTTTGACAGCCGTGCATGATAAAGTTCCGATAAATGAAATTCCCGGTATATCATTCCGGGAAGGTCAGAGAGTTCATTATAATGAAAATGGAGATGAACTTATTTTCAGGTCAGCGGAGGAGAAGTACGAATTGGATGCACTGCCTTCACCTTATCTCAGTGGTATTCTGGACGGATCCGAATCGGCGGGCATTATCACGTCCAGGGGATGCAACCGCTTTTGCACGTACTGTAACTTCTCGACCTTGGCTCGGAACTATGTCCGCTGGCATTCACTCGACCGAGTAATCGAAGAATTGGGCGCCGTATCGGACTATTATAACTTCCAAAAAAAGCGAAACATTACGAGGGAACAGCATTTTTGCATATATGATGATGCGATTACGATCGACCGTCATCGGGCGGAGGAGATTTGCCTTCGCATTATAAAAAACAACATCAAACTTCCATTGTGGGCGGAGTGCCGTGCCGACCAACTTGACAGGGAATTGCTTTTATTGATGAAGCAAGCGGGATTTACCAAAATTAATATCGGGCTCGAGTCCGCCGTCCCCCGTATTTTATATGAGGTGCAGAAAGTAAGAAAACGAAAAGCACTCGCTGATGATTACTTGCCGGAACGCCGTTTTGTGGAACAGGTGGCTCGTGCAGTTAGATGGGCCGCGGAAATAGGCATAAGTCCAACCGTCAGCGTTGTGCTCGGTTTACCCGGGGAAAGCGCGGACGATGCTGAACGCACGATCGATTTTGTAGACAGTTTGCCTATTAAAAGCTATGCCCATAATTACCTGCGTATCCATCCGGGCACGAAGATTCACCAGGAGGCTAAAAATTACGGTATTTCTTTCTATTCTAAATACACTCCGCTGCCCTTAATCACCAAATACACCTATAATGTCAAAAGAGTCCGTATGGCAAAAAAATATATTCATAACCAGACGAAAGGGTTTATCCTGGGGAAAATATTGAAGCATTACTCAGGCGTTTTTAGTAAAAACGAACAGGGAGATGCCCCGGATATAAAATTCATGATTTCATCTAATAATATAGAACCATGTTTGCCCCTTCTGAAGGAAATTGTTCCCTTAGCCGGCTTGATGGGTGTCTATTATAAAACACAACAAACCGGGGATAATTGGGAATCCGACCTGGATACGCTTTGGTACGAAGGAATCCCGGCGAATCTCATTTACTGTGTTATCCCACTAAGCGATCCCGTCTCACCTGGAAAAACCTATATAGAAAGCTGTAAAGTGGTTATATCGACTCTTTCTTTAACTACTGAAAGCAGGTTCGTTTCGATTCCATTTTCACGCATCCGGGACATAGAGCAAAAGGATTTTCAAAGTCCGGATGAATTCATCCTATTTACGTTGGATACGCGGGAAGACATCCAGGCTTTGATCGAATTCTTCGAAAAAAATTGCAAAGAAGGAATGTACCTGGAAATCCCGTTATCGATCCCTATTCGTGTATATTTTAGTAAAGCATGCCGGTGGAGTTCAGTCCCCTGTCACCTCTGTAAACCGGGGCGGGCAGCCCTGTCGGACCAAAAGCAACTATCTATCTGTGGGGAAGAAACGACAGAAATTAACAGCGGTTCATGTTTTGATAGTTTGTTATCTTCTCGTAAAGAAAGTTGGCAAGCAGAAATGGATAAACGTGGTTGTGATTCTTGTGAAGTGGCGGCTTCCTGTTCGAAATGCTTTGTCCCTTCGCCGCTTTCCGTGGAGCAGTATTGTTCTATAAGAAGGCAGTATCCGCTGTTACCCCGTCTTTTTTCTCTTTGGAACGATTCCTGTGAGTTCCAGGGGTATGAGCAGCATGGGCGGAAAGGGTGAATATAGAAAATTTATTTGATGGTACAATACGTTTTATAACCCATTTTCCGCAAGTTG
>JAGLSW010000482.1 GCA_023135565.1 Candidatus Aminicenantota bacterium
AAAAAGTTTGATCAAAACTTTTAATAATTGAGAATCAAAAACGCTCACACGCTGCCCTGCCGCGAAGCGGCTTATACCCTGCCCACGCGGCGGGCCGCGGGCTTTTGAGTGAGAAGCTTTTCCAATTCCGGGCGCAGGGCCTGCAGCCGGAACCTGTCCGTTACCCGCCGGGCAAAAGCCAGGGTGAGAATTTTACGCGCTTCCGGGGCCGATACTCCCCTGGTGCGCAGGTAGTAAAGAGCGTTTTCGTCGATGCGCCCGACCGTGGCTCCGTGGCTGCACTTGACGTCGTCGGCAAAGATTTCTAACTGCGGTTTGGCGTCGCTGACGGCGTTTTTAGAAAGCAGCAGGGAACGGCTGGTCTGTTGGGAATTCGTTTTTTGTGCGCCGGGATGCACATAGATTTTGCCGTTAAAAACACCGTGGGATTCGTCGTCGAGAATGCCGTGATAAACTTCTTCGCTGCTGCATCCGGGCGTAAGGTGATCCACCCGCGTGTGGTTATCCACATGCTGCCGGCCGCTAATCATATAAAGACCGTTCAATACACAGGAAGAACCGCTGCCGCTTAAACGGGAATGGATATTGTTTCGCGTCAATTTGCCGCCGAAAGTAACGGAGTTGGAGGTAAACCGGCTGCCTGCTTCCTGCTGTACCTGGATATAGGCAATATGAAAGGCTTCTTTGCTTTCACGCTGTAATTTGTAATGGTCTACTTCCGCGTTTTTCCCTATTAGGATTTCACTGACGGCGTCGGTAAAATAAACGCCCCGGTCGTGCCCGATATAGTCTTCGATGATGGTGACCGAGGCTTTGGGTTCCAGGATAATCAGGTTCCTGGGGAAAAGCAGGGTCGGCGTCTCTTTCCCGGCATCGATGTAGATTAAGTGAACCGGGTGTTCGAGCCGGGTGTTTTCCGGGATGTAAATGAAAGCGCCATCCTCTATATAAGCATCGTTCAAAGCCAAAAAACTGCTCTCTTTATCCTGGGCATAGGCGGAAAGATGAGCCTTTACCCCGGGATGTCCTCCTTTTAAAGCTTCTCTTAAGCTGAGGATTTCCACCCCGGGGGGAAGGCTTTCGCCATGTGGCCCATGTGATAGGTAAGGAGTATAAAAGCCGTTAATAAAAACTAATCGCAGGGGCGATAACTCCTGCCCTGCATCAAAAGTAGTCCTGTACAGCGCCTTTTGTGCCGGTAAATCCAGTGGAGTAGGGGGAGAAAAAGCCTGGCCGGAAAGCGCGGAGACGTCGGTGTATTTCCACTCTTCCCGGCGCGTGTGCGGCAGTCCCCATTTCTCGAACCGCTGCCTGCCCCGCTCCCTGATGGAGGAAAGCCAGGGGGGAGACAACTGCCAACGCTCTTTTTTGAGCCGGTCGATGTGCCGGGTCAAAGAGGGTTTTGCTGTTCCGTTTTCAAACATTTTATGCCTCCTTGCCTTCGGCGACAAGGGGGGCGTTTTTGAAAAATTGCCCCCCT
>JAGLSW010000483.1 GCA_023135565.1 Candidatus Aminicenantota bacterium
TTACACAGAATATTTTACACTCTCTGCTAATAACGAATAACGAATAACGAAGGAAAGAAATAGAAGAATTCCCTCTTGACAAATAGTTCTAATTATTATATTGTTTAATCTTGATAAGAACAACTTTTACCGGGAAACGGGAAAAGATTTGTTGTTTTTAATATAGAGGTTAAGAATGAACGCTGACATTATCCAGGATAACGAGCGCCCCCACTGGTTGGCTCGATGCTGCAATTATGCCTACGAAGACCCGGCTTTCCTACAAGAATTATTCGGCCGGGCGAAAAGTCCCTGGAAATTTGAAAAAGAGAACTTTTTTGAAGATATAGGCACCAGCACCCAGGGATTCATCATCTATGCTCCGGGGACCCGGGAAATCGTGGTCGCGTTTCGCGGCTGCCGGGAGTTGACCGATTTTATACGCGGTTTTACCAAAAGCTGGCTGATAATATGGAAAAACATCAAAGTGTGTCAAAATTATTTGGCGGCCTGGCAGAGTGTGAAACCGGGAATATTCGACAGGTTGGAGAATATAATCTTTTCTTTTCACCGGGAAAATCCGGCGGAAAACATTAAATTGTATTTTACCGGGCACAGCCTGGGCGCTGCTTTAGCTTCCCTGGCTGCATACGATACCCGGCGAAACCGGTTATTCAAGAAGTGCAAGCCCGGCCTTTACACTTTCGGCGGTTCTTATATTGGGGACAAATCTTTTAAAAAAAGCTTTGACGCCCTGGCGAAAGAGTTTACCGGCAAACATTACTTAGACCCCAATGATTTGTTTGTTCGCATGATCAACAAGTATTTAAATCTTATGGTTAAGGGGCGACCTTACTGCCCGGTAGCAGGGCAGGTCATGCTGCCTGCAGGTAAAGGACACGAAATCAGCAATTATATGAACCTTTTGGACCCGGCGAAACAGCGTCGGCAGCCATCCCACAACGACAAAAAAATTAGTTAATAATTATCAGACAATTCCAGGTGTGTTTCAGGTCATGTCTTGCCATCTTTTCTCCAGGTATTTTCACAAATTATTTCATAAGTAAAAACTGCGCTAAAGAGAAACCGCAGCAATCACCAACAAAAGAATTAATAACGGTATTAATATAAGCAAAAGCGTCCGCTTGCGATTTTCTTCTAAAGACGCATCCCCTCCGTCCGCTTTAAAAAAATCCACCGCCCTGCCCGCGGATTCTTTTAAGGTCTTGAAAATTCCGGCGCTGCTTATATTCTTTAAACGCTCTCTTATCTTTATATTTTTAAATCCAGGCGCAGCTTTTATTCTCGCCTTTACCGCCTCTAAAGGCGAACCGCCCGCGCCGCCGCGGGAGAGGAAACCCGGTTTTTTTTCCCACTGCGCCGCCTTTTCTAAGGCCCGGCGGAAAGCTGCGGCATCCCGGAACCGGGCAGCCTGGTCTTTCGATAGACTCCGCATAATCACCGCATCTAAAGCGGAGGAGATGGCCCGGTTCAAAGCGGCAGGACCGCCGGGCATCTTTTCCAGGTGAGCTTGCTGGATTTCATAGTCGGAACCGGAACCGCTTTTGAAAGGCTGCACCCCGGTCAACATCTCATAGAGGGTGACGCCTAAAGAATAAATATCCGTGCCCGGCCCCACCTTTTCGCCGCGGATTTGCTCCGGCGATGCATAGAGCAGGGTGCCCATAGTCGTACCGCTGCGGGTTAAACCGTCGATGCCCGATACTTTGGCTATACCGAAATCACCGATCTTAAGCCGTCCTTCCGGCGTCACGAAAATATTAGCCGGTTTAATGTCCCGGTGCAGCACCCCCTGGCAGTGGGCATAAGCGATGCCTTCCAGGGCCTGGGAAAATAAACCCAGCGCCTGTTCTACAGGCAGTTTTTCCTGCTTTCCCGTAATGTTGTTGAGGGTTTTCCCGGGCACATACTCCATCACGATAAAATAGGTATCCCCCTGCTGCTCGAAAGAATGGATAGTGACGATATTGGGGTGATTAAGCCTGGCCTGGGCAATGGCTTCCACACGGAAACGGGCCATTAGTTTCGGGCTGCGGGCCAGTTGGGGCGAAATGATTTTCACCACTACCTCCCGCTCTAACCCGGTGTCCCGGGCTAAGTATACAGAACCCATACCGCCCGAGCCTATTTTTTTTAATACCCGGTAATTGCCTAAAACCTGTTCTTCCATGCAGTTCATCCTCGATTCTCCCGGTCGTCTACGATGGCTGTCTGCGGGGCGCCCGGCGAGTTGTCCTCAGCGGTGCCGCCGGAATCTTTGCGCACTTCGGCAATCAATAAAAAAACAATCACTAACAGCAGCAGGATCAACAGGATCGATAATAAAAAATAGATAATACTGCGTTTCCTGCCTTTTGTTAGGGCAGCGATTTTTACCGTATCTGTCAGGGACTTCGTTTCATCTTTTTCCGTGGAAACAACGATTACCGTGATATTGTCCCCGCCTCTGCCGGTTTTGGCTTTTTTTATTAAACCCTCGGCAGCGGATTCGCTGGACTTGAGCTGCAAAAACTTCTCGATCCCGGCGTCCGTTATCTCGTTATTCAGGCCGTCGGAGCAAAGCAGGAATTTCCGGCCCCGGTACAGCGGTATAGGGCCTACTGTTTGTACGTTGATATTTTGTTTTAAACCCACAGATTGATACAAAACGTTCCGTTTGGGGTGGGTCAGGGCCTGCTCTTTGGTGATAAAACCATCCCTGACGAACTTCCCCACCAGGGAATGGTCTTCCGTCAGTTGTTCCAGTACCGGTCCTGTGTTTTTCCCCTCTTTGAGACTTGCCGGGAGGTGGTCGCGCAGCGGACGGGGTGTGTTAACCCCCTCTGCCGGAGTTAAGTCCCTTAGAGTTCGTTGAGGCCCGTTTGCCGAAGGCTGAATGCCGGAAGCCGGAGGTTGTCCCACGGAGTGGGGCCCGGCTGCGCCTGCCGCTGTATAACTGTAGATGCGGCTGTCTCCTATATGGGCGATATAAGCGTTTTCCTCTTTGACATAAAGCACCGATAGGGTGGTGCCCATGCCCCTATTTTTTGTGCTCTTCGTCGATTCCTTAAGAAGGAGACTATTTACTTTAAGCAGGATGCGTTTTAGTTCCGCCTCGATGTCTTCCGCGCTGCTTTTTTTTATCTCTTTTACAAAAGCGGTAACTGCTGTGTAACTGGCTACCTCGCCGGACTTATGGCCGCCCATGCCGTCCGCCACTATAAAAAGGTACTCATCGTTTTTGATTTTACCGGCGAAAAAATAGTCCTCGTTTTTGGCCCTGACATTCCCGATATCGGTCCCGGTGGCATAAGACAACTTCATCAGGCCGCCTCCCTCTTCGGCGGGTCAACCGCTAACTGTAAGTGCTTAATTAGGAATGCGATACCCGCGGTTTCAAAAATGGTCTCGTCGGCGATTTTTCCCCTGTAAATCCTTACCTGGTCTATGTATACGCCGCAGTGGCTGTCTAAGTCCGTAAGGTAGACGGCATCGTCTTCACAGCGAATACTAAAATGAAAAAACTCGATCCCCTCATCAGGCAGGTAAATACCGGCATCGTGACTGGAACCGGCGCTATTCCTACCGGCAAAAAGAGGAAAATCTTTCCCGCGCCACTCCCCGCTTAAAACTACTAACCAGCCTCTTAACTCTCTTTCATCCTGAACGATTGTTTTTTCGGTCATTATTTACCTCTTCCGTCTACAAGCTCCTTTTTACCTGTTTAAAGATCATCTCCTGCCGGCCGATGCGCAGGGAGTCTCCATCGAGCAAAACCTCTTTCTTGACCTGCCGGCCATTCAAGAAGGTGCCGTTAGTGGAACCTAAGTCGGAAATATAGAAGTCTTCCTCATCGAAATAGAGCAGGGCATGGAGCCGGGAAACAAAATCGGCGCTAACCCGGACAGCAGCCTGCTCATCGCTGCCGATAATATTTTTTTCTTTTTTTAAGCGGGTATTGTAAACCGGCAGGCCCTCTTCGTCTATAAATACTATCCAGGCAAAAAAGGGCGGCAATTCACCCGCCGGTGCAGGTTTGAAAACTGCGTCCGCTGCCGTATCGATGCGGGTTCTACCGGCGAAGTCTTCCAGCACTGTTTTGTCCGGTGCTTCTTCTTCCACGATTGTTGGAGCGAACCCCGGTTCCAGGGCTGAATGTCCCGGTCTTTCGTTTTCCAGGACGGTTTTGTCTGCGCCCGGGTCGCAGCTCGGGCAGGAGGTATATACTGCTGTTTTCTCTTTACCGCAATTTGGACAAATCGCCATGACACTGCTCCTTAAAATACCGGCCTATGCTGTTCCCAGGCCCCTCATAGGGTTTGCCTGTGCGTACCCGCACGCAGACAGGTGCGGCTGTTGTCCCCCTGGCAAAACCTATATATAATTCGGCGTCTCTCATGGATAAACTTTATCATTTCAAGAAAAAAAAGTCAAGTGCTTACTTTTTTCCCCCGCAGCGTAGGGAGCCGATAAGGGGTGCTTCTCACTCAACAAAAGTTTTGTTCAAA
>JAGLSW010000484.1 GCA_023135565.1 Candidatus Aminicenantota bacterium
CCTGCCGGGGGCCAAACTTTTGAAAAAGTTTGAACAAAACTTTTGTAGAGCCTCCGGCGGGGGTGCGGCGCACCCAGCCTATAAGGTCATCCCAAACGATTGTGCCCACTACCAAAAGTCAGGTATTTTGCTAAGCGTTGGGCTAAACAAAAGTTTTTTGGGGGGTCCAGGGGGGCGATTTTTCAAAAAAGCCCCCCTGGTTGCCAAAGGCAGCGTTTTTATTCGATAATGCCGCCGCCCACAACGATATCTTCGTCATAGAAAACCACCGCCTGTCCCGGAGTGATCGCCATTTGCGGCTCTTTGAAATTAACCAGGACTTTATTGTTTTCGATAGGCTTCACCGAAGCCTCCGATTCTTTGTGTTGGAACCTGATCTTAGCCCTAACTGAAATAGTCTCTTCTAACTTATCGAAAGCCAACCAGTTCAGTTTTCCAGCCGTAAGTTCCGTGCCGAAGATTTCTTCTTTTTCGCCCACGATAATCGCGTTCTTTTTTTTATCTTTCGCGATCACGTAGAGCGGGTTGGGACGAGCTATGCCGATACCTCTTCTCTGGCCTACCGTATAATAGATAATTCCTTTATGAGTGCCGATTTTTTCGCCTTTAGTATCGAGGATCGGGCCCGGTTTGCCCGGTTTTTTGAATAATTGGTGGTAGCCCCCGGCGATAAAATCCTGGCTTTCCGGTTTTTGGCTGACGTGCGGAACCAGTTTTTCGGCCAGTTTTTTCACCTCTTCTTTTTTGTAATTGCCTAAAGGGAAGATAATCCTGCTCAATTGGCCGCGGCGCAGGTTGAACAAGAAATAGGACTGGTCTTTTTGGGAGTCTGCTCCTTTTTTTAAAAGAAATTGGCCGGCGGCGGTTTTTTCGATACGAGCGTAATGGCCGGTGGCAAAATAGTCGAAATCCACTTTCCTTTTTTCCAATTCATTTAGGATGGCAGTGAACTTCATTTCGTAGTTGCATTTGACGCAGGGGTTGGGAGTTTTGCCATCCAGGTATTCTTTCACGAAAAAGTCTATAATATTTTTTTTATATTTAGCTTTTAGATCCACCGTAAAAAAGGGGATATCTAATTTTTCAGCTACTTTACGGGCGTCTTCTACGTCTTCTTTTTCGCCCGGCCCGAAACAAGCGTGGTGCAGGCCTTCCGGTGCAGTCACCGAATCGTCGTATATTTCCATAATGACGCCGGACACATCGCAGCCTTCTTGTTTCAGCAGGGCAGCCGCGGTTGAGGAATCGACTCCGCCGCTCATAGCGATGATTATTTTTCCTTTACTCATTTTTGATCCTGTTTTCTTTCCGCATCTTTTAGAGATTCTTTCGCTTGCTGTAAGCGGTATTTAAGAATATGTTCCAGGTTTCCGATCAAAGTGCCAACCCATGATGTTTTACGTTATCCCAAAAAGGTGAAATGCGTGCAGAGTAGGAGTAATCTTTTGAAGACAGGACCGGTGCGATCGACGCATCATATTTAAAGCCTGTTTCCCAGGCTATATCATAAATCTTTTTTCGTGTTGTAGAATTCACATCATTTAATATTACCGGGACGTCATAGCCGGAATCATCCCGGTGATTTTTTTTTACCCTTGAGCCGTAGAAATAAATCCCGGCTCGCGGGAAAAAGTCTTGAACTTTTTCTTTAAATTCTCGAATAATTTCAATATCTTTCATGAAACGATTATACCATTACATGGCGGTAATAAGCAACATATTATACATACTTCGAATTCCCGCCCTCAGGTGGTTTTTTTCAAGCTTAGTCTGGACAGGCTGTCCGGGAAATAAATTAAATCCGCGAAATAGGACGAATGGCCCTTCGCCCCTACGGGTATTTACATTATATACCCCGGTTTTTCCAGGGACTGAATAGTCACCTTGACGGGTAAGTGTTCAGTTTTGGAAAA
>JAGLSW010000485.1 GCA_023135565.1 Candidatus Aminicenantota bacterium
TTATTTAAAATCAAAAGCGCCACCTTGCCGCGAAGCGGGGCTTTTGTAAAAGTTTGATCAAAACTTCTATTTATTTTCTTTTTTTTCCGGGGAAGTTTCCTTAGAAACGGGAGCCGCGGCCTTCTTTCTTCGTTTGCGAACCCTGCGCACACGCCGCGGCTTCTTCTCCAGATTCTTGAGCACTTCACTTAACTCATTGCCCGGCGAAGAACCTTTGCCATCGATAAATAATTTCGCTTCCGCATAATCACCGGATAACTCAACCTGAGCAGCAGTCAACATCAACCGCTTAAGCGCTCCACCATATAATTTCGGCTCTATCTCCAACTTCTTACTGTTTAAATCAAAAATAATACCGCCCTTCTTCAATAATTGATTCACCTGCAAAATAGCACATTTCGTTATGTCCTTGCCGGGGTCTGATAACAAAAGAGCCAACAAACTAACTAAATGTGTGCTGTAAATACCCTTCTCCTGCTCAGGAGTAATCAACTCCTCCTCTAAAAGTACAGAAGTACCGGCAATAGCAGCAGTGTCCGCACGCAGCTCCTCGAGAAGAAAAAAAACATCCTTCAACTTACTCTTCACGGTTACTATCTCATCATCCCCGGTTTCCACCAAAACCGGCCCTAAATAATGAGACAACCTGTGCATCATTCGATTAGATAAATATGAGTCGAAATCTACAGCCTTCGCCCACTTAGGCGTCAGTGCCCGGGCTGCCAGCGGCAGTACGGATTTCTTGAAATAAGCTTCCAACCTGTTTCGGAAAATAAGCGTTTTGAATTTTCCGGGGGCGCCTTCCGCCGATATACCGGGATATACCAAAGCATACCCGCTCACCACCGGAGCAAAAATAACATCAACAACCACTATGGGATTAACAGCGGCTGAATTCACGGGGGCCAGCGTTTCATTAATAGGAATATTGTCCAACAACTTATCCAATATAGCTGTATACTTCTTTATACTACTATTCGGAAAAAAACTTGCTCTCTGAGGAGAATTTTCTACCCCGGAAGAAACCTTTTCACTTCCTTCCCCGGACTTCGCGACGGCGCGGGCCTTTGTGCCCCCGCCGACTTCCGGGCGGTACCACAAAATATAAACTTCCAACCGGCGTTTTTTCTTCCTCTTTTTACTTCTTATAATAATATCGACCTTTTGCTCCGGCTGGGCCAACCACTTACTCGCACTATCAGAAAAATTTTCGCTTATAATACCGCCGGCAAGATTTTTTAGATACTCTTTCTGAGAATCATCCGCGGCTATAGCAGCCGCTTTTACCAATAACGCGGCTATCTTCTTCCGGGGCGCTTTACCGGGACGGCCCTTTTTACCGGCGACGTTTATCTTTCTCACTAAGGCCGGGACTTGCAGGAAATATTTCATCTGTTCGGCGGCAGTTTTTTCGAGTCCGGCTTTCTCAAAATCGAATTCGATGACGCGGCGCTTTTTGGGTTTCTCTTTCGCGGTTTCTCCTGCTTCGGGCTTATCTTTCTCAGCTTGCGATTCTTTTTCTTCCTTTTTTTCTTTTCCTTCAAGATTCGATATTCCTTGTTCGATATTCGATATTCTTCCCGCCCCCTGCCCGCCGGAGGCAGGAAGTACCACCATAAGCACAAAAACAACAATGCCGCATAAAAACTTATTTTTACTTCTACTTTTCATTTTCACCTCTTCATTTTCCTTCTTTGGTAAAAAATTTGGAATTTTTATAAAACTTCACCAGGTCGTTCGCAAACATCTTGAATCCCGCGGAAGCAGGAATGGCCAGCAAAAGTCCCCAAAAACCGAAAAGATTTCCAAAAATGATAATCGAGACCAGCACCCAAACAAAATGGAGACCGACTTCTTTGCCTACTATTTTGGGATATAAGAACCAGTTCTCGGTGCCTTTTACTATTACAAAAACCAGCACCACTAAAAGCACTTTCTGCCCCGATTGGAAATGGGCAAAACCGACGATAAGAGACAAGATAAAACCTACTATGGTGCCGAAATAAGGGATGATGTCCCCGATGCCGGCGGCAATGCCGATGAGGATGGCAAAAGGCAAACCCACTATGCTCAAACCTATGGAATAGAGCACCGCCAGGATCAACACCACGATAGCCTGACCGCGAATAAAAGAAGAGAATAATTCATCCATTCTTTCTACTTTGTTAATCACCGTTGTTTTAATCCTCAGCGGCACCAACCCGAAAAAGCTTTTTTGTATTTTTTTGTAATCTTTGATAAAGTAGTAGGAGATCAGGGGGATAAACACTAAGTACAATAAGGCCAGCAGGATACTATATAAACTGGAAAAAGCAGCAGCCAGTACCTTTGACAGGTTGGTAAATACTTTGCCGATCATCACTTCGACGCTGCCCATTATATCGACGCTGCCTACATATTCGGAGAAATTATCGGAAATATAATTGCTGAAGACTTTCACTTTCTGTGAGAATTTCTCCAATAATTCGGGGAATTTTACGGCAGCGCTCTCCACCTGGTCGGTTAGGTAGGGAAATAGGCTGACCAGCAGGAAAACCAGCACAAAAAGGAGAGAAACCATCAAAACAGCAGCGATTATTCCCCGGGAAAAACGCAGTTTCTTTTCTAAGAAATTGACTAAGGGATTAACCAAATAGGCGATAATAAAGGCAAAAAGCAGGGGGGCCGTGACAATAGTAAAATATTTCAGGCACAGTATTAGGAACAGCACCCCGGCTGTATACAGGATTAAAGCCCAAAGCGGCATGGGCATGGTAAATTTTTTCTTTTTCATATCCTATGAATTAACAAAAAAATGAAATAAAGTAAAGGGTTCTGTAACTTTTTTTATAAAAAATATTTACATTTAGTCGGTAATCCTTTATAATTTACCCTGGAGGTTGCTGTGGACGCTTTAACTGTTTTAAAAAAAATAGCCGATAAAAAGCTGCCGGATTACCCGGAGATCGTGTATTCAAACCTGTATAAAAGAGTGCTGGATAATGCCCATTTCGAATTCAAAGTAGAGGAGGAGGGCTGCTTGTTCTCGCCTCTATACACGCTTTTATTAGGTGATCCCGGCCCTGAGCTGCTGGAATTTGTTTCCAATAACGAGGAATTTCTCAATTTTTTGAAGGTATACATCATCAATTCGCTTTTCGTTTACAGCGCCCTTGTGGAGGAGAATTCCTATTACCTGACAAAACCGCAGAGCGTTGTTATTATCCGCTTGATTCACAAAGAGGAGTATAAATTCGAGATTAAATTTTATACCCATTACCAGGAGGAACTGTTAGACACCTATAACGATAAGATCTATATAGGCCGGGACTTCCTGGACTTAGAGCAATTTGAAAGAAAGTATTTGGGGCTGGAAGAGAATTTCACTTCGCTTATCGAGCAAAACGACAAGATACAGGATAGAGCAAAGCACAAGTTACGCTACCTTGAAGATTTTCAGAAGCCTTATTTAAACGAGATAAATTACCTGATAAACGAGACCGTTTCCGATGCCCTGGAGAGAATAAAGCTGTTCCCGGAGTCGATGGTAGCTAAAATCCCCAAAATCAAATTAAATGACACCTTAGATAATATCCATTATATCCAGAACCTGATGGTGGAACTGCATGACTTCCTCAATGAGTTCGAGGGCAAATTGCGGGCCAGGGAAGAGCATAAATTCGTGAGATACCTGACGAAGTTCTCAAAAGACATCAAAGCTGATATCAGGTACTTGTTGAAATTATCTTTCCAGATGCACATGAAGATATCGAATTGCCGGATCTGCTAAGCGTTTTTGAACGCTTTGGGGGTTACCGGCGGCGGCTATTCGACGAGCTAACACACCCCGCTTCCTCATGATGCGCGCCTCGCCCGGAAACGAGTGAAATTAAATCATTCTTTGCCTCCGGCGGCCCCTGCCGGGGAGGCCAAACTTTTAAAAAAGTTTGAACAAAACTTTTATTCATTAAGAATCAAAAACGCTCACACGCTGTCTCTTGCGGCGAAGCCGCTCAACGTCCC
>JAGLSW010000486.1 GCA_023135565.1 Candidatus Aminicenantota bacterium
CCCGGCAGGGTCGCCGAAGGCAAGGTATGTTTATTCACAACCAACGGCTGTACTAAGATGAAGTACTAATTTGTTCATAAGCCTTGACGAACTCTTTTTTTAATAACTTTTTGTTTAGAAAAAATTCGCCCCCGGTTTCTTTCAGGATATCGGAAGTGACCACTATGGCATAAAAAGGTTTTCCTAAATAAACCCGCAGCGGAAACAACTCCATTTCCACGAAATCCAGCCCTTTACTTTTTTGTTCTTTTAACCAGGAAAGGGTTTCGCGTTGGATGATGTCTACTGTCACCCCGGCTGCTTTCCTAAAATCGCAAGCAGCAAAAGGTTTCAACTGGAAAGATTCTTCCGCCGCGAAATGTTTCAAAATAGCGCTGCTGTAGATTTCGGTCACTTGTAGGGGCATAGGGTGGTCGATTTGTTCGTTCAAGCTGCCGGCAGTGCCTAAAAAGAATATCTCTTTCTCCCTGACATTTTCTATGAATTCCAGGATAGTCAGGATATGGGGATAGCCTAAGAAACCCTCGATTAGAGTAAAATCAGCGAAAATGGAGATTTCACATTGCAGTATTTCCAGGGTAGTGGCGGCTTCTTCTTTTAGTGCGGCGTAGTATTCCCGGTGCCAGAAACGGGGGATTAGAATTAGGCGGCCCGGCAGGTCGAATTTTTTAGGTTTGAAAAGCAGTTCGTTCATATAGTCTCCTTTACGGGTTTAAGCCGCTGTCCGGCGATTAAAAAACGTATAGGGATGTGGGAAAATACCGGGAAAATTTGGGATGATTTTGGGGGCTGCCGGGGGGAATTTCCTATAACGTTCACACTGTAAAAGAAAGAATGGGCGATAGAGGATTTGAACCTCCGACTCCTACCGTGTGAAGGTAATACTCTAGCCACTGAGTTAATCGCCCAAACTGAATTGATATTATAAAACGAAATTCAAAACTCGTCAAGTAAAAAAGAGAAAAAAATGGAAGAGGGGAAGAATGGAAGATTGGAAGAGGGGAAGATTGGAATGGAGCGAACCTAAATCGCATTTCTAACTGGTATTACGAAAAATCCGCTGCAGCCAGGCCGGTATTTGTATCACCTGTAGGTACAGCATCGCTCATAATTATCTCCTTATGAAGTATAGCGTATATTTAGAGAAAATAAAAAGGAATGTCAAGTGAAAAAAAGGGATACTCAATATACGCTTGGGAAAATTGAATTTTCATATTGATATTTAACGATTTTGATGTTATTATAAATAAGGTGATGAACTAAAGTGAAGTATCATGGAAATTGATTGGATTAAAATATCTGTGAAAAACAACGAATACTATTTTACAGGACATGGTGAAGATGAGCGCATGAATGATAACCTGACAATCTTGGAAATAGAAGAAGCTATATTGTCCGGCAGGATACTTGAGAACTACCCGGAAGATAAACGCGGTGAATCTTGCCTTGTTGTTGGATTTACCAATTCCGGTATCCCGGTTCATATTGTCTGCGGTGAACGAAACGGTAAACTGGTGATTATAACCGTTTATATTCCTCAGCCACCCAAATTTAAAACACCCTATATAAGAGGATAACGATGAGCAAATGTAATTTTTGTGGTAATAAAGATACTGCTGAAAAGCACACGGATTATATTTACAGGCATAAAGGGCATTTTATGCTCTTTGAGAATGTGCCGTGTGAAGAGTGTACGTTCTGTGGTGAGCATTATTATGAGGCAAAAATTTTAAAGAAAATCGAGAAGGATTTCTTTGAAGTCCTTGATAAAAAGAAACAACCTGCGAGGAAGATCGAAATGCCTGTAGAAGTATTCGCCTATTGAGGTATACGGCGCGGAAAACCACATGGCGCAAGATTTAGAGATTATAAAAGAATTAGAAAAAGAGATAGGAAAAAAATTAGCTGACTTTCTATTAGAGTTGCGAAAAGGGGTTTTTAATATTATAATAAGGATATGAAGAACGTTGAAGAAATAAAGAGCCGGGAATTGCTGGATATATTAGCCGACGTCAAAGAGGAAGTCTGGCAAATATTCGGGGAAAGATTAAGGCAACTGGTTTTATACGGTTCTTATGCCAGGGGGGAACAAGACGCTGAGTCGGATATCGATATAATGATAATCCTGGATGAGGATGAAGAAGAGGTGCGTAAGTACCGCTATATCATTGCCGATGTGATGGGAGAATTGACCATAAAGTATGGAAAATTAATTTCTTTAACAGAGGTGGCATATAATCACTATACCGACTACGTGGATATATTGCCTTTTTATAAGAATATAGATGAAGAAGGAGTCGAGATATATGGAAGCAAGGCAGCTTGATTTAT
>JAGLSW010000487.1 GCA_023135565.1 Candidatus Aminicenantota bacterium
AACAAATTGTTTTTTCATTTTTTTAATTTCCTCCTTTTTCATTTATTTCAAAAACTTTGTCGCTAACATCAAAAGGAAAAGCTGCCGGAAGATTAAAATCCCTAATTACGATAACCTTTCCGTTATCGGCAAATCGAAGTTTTAAAAACTTGCTGCCGGATATATTATCCCGGATGACAAATATTTCTTCCACTTCTCTGTCAAAATAAGCCTCATCTGTTTTTCGCCAACCACAGTCATCCGGGAAGTTTCCCTCTTCCACATTCTCAAAATTTTCTGTAAGCAGCGTAACAAAACGTTTTACTCCCTCGCTCCCATCGAAAACTTTGACCACAAGATCATCGAGACCAATACTGAGGGCATCTCCCGGATAGGCAGCAAAAGAAATTGCCGCAGTCGAGATTATTTCAGGCTGAAGTCGGACATCCTGGAAGAGGATTTTATTATCCAACCATAAAGCAGCCGTACTTTTTTTCAGGTTGATTAAAATTCCCAGTAAATGCCATTTCTCAGATATTTTATTGATTTCCTTCGTTACTTCATTAAATTGAATATAGTTTTTACCATCGGATTCCCTGGAAAGTGAAATTTTTGGGAAAAGATGTCTCACCGGTTCATTCAACGCGTCTCCAAACCATATCACAAAAGCAGTGCCGTCAGCCGGTAATCCTGGATCTAATATCTTCAATTTCAATTCACAAAACAGGAGATGTTTTGGTGATTTTATCCGCTCTGCATTACTGATCCTCATCAGGCAATTTGCAGTGTTTCGTTGGGGGACATTCCATTCATAATATCCCGCATTGGAGAGCGAATTATTCAATGTGAAATATGTAGCTCCTTTGTCTGGAGAATATTCTAACCTGACACTATCGATGTCTTCTCTACTCTGCCATTTTATTGAAAACGATTGCCCTGGTTGTAGAATTTCACCGCCATTGGGAGATGTTAACGCCAGGGGTGCAGCGGCTGTTATGGAGAATACAGCGTCGCTAACATCTAAAGCGCCCTCATCTGAGTTAAATTCAGCGATTCGTATTAAACAATTATCCGATGTATCATCCGGTACCGTCCAGTTATATATGCCGCTACTTCCTATAGATTGTACGATGGGCGTCCATGAAACACCATTGTCGGTCGAATATTCTATCCAGACTTCTGAAATGGTTTCGCTGCCGGTCCAGGTAATATCTTGAGTGGAACCTACTTCCCAATTTTCGCCGCCGTTGGGAGAGGTAATCGTAATGAGAGATGCTGAAACGATAGAAAACTCCGTATCATTAGTATCCGAAAACTCCCCACCGGGATCAATAATCCGGATCAGGCAATTTTCAGCGGGATTATCGGGAACCAGCCAGTTGTAACTCCCTGTGTTTTCGGTAGACGATACAATACCGGCCCATGACATGCCCCGATCCGTGGAATATTCGATGTCCACCTGGGAGATGTTCCCGGTACTGGTCCAGGTGATAGCAAAGGAAGAATCAACGAATAATTTTTCACCCCCATTGGGAGATGTAACGGTAATGCTTTCAGATGCTGCCGGAATAATCGAAAAGGTGGTGTCACTTACATCCGAAGGAGATTCTTGCGCGTTGTTTATCCCGCTAATCCGTACTAAACAATTTTCCGACTCCATATCCGGTACTACCCATCTATAATCCCCATCATTCTCGGCAGCCGATAGGATATTTATCCAGGAGACTCCATTATTGACTGAAAAATCTATCTTTATTTCACTTCCTGCACTGTTACTGGTCCAGGTTATATTTTGCGATGAACCGACTCCCCAGGTTTCATCGCCATTAGGTGTCATGACGGTAATGGATGTCGGTGAAACGATAGAAAACAAAGCATCGCCGGTATCGGAAGGTTCACCGTCGCTTTCACCGATACGAATCAAGCATTCTTCCGAAGAATTATCCGGTACAGCCCAGTTGTAACTGCCGTCATTCTCAGTGTTTGTTACGATTGGGTTCCACAAATTTCCTCTATCAGTAGAATAATCGATGTTCACGTTATTCACTGTCCCAGATGAAGCCCATTTTATTTCAAATGTATTACTTCCCATCAACGTCTCCCCACCATTGGGTGAAATGACTCTAACAGCCGGGCTTGATGCCGGGATAATCGAAAAGGCCGCATCGCTTACATCCCAGACACCTCCGTCCACGTCGGCTTCAATTACTCGAACCAGGCAGTTATCCGCAGGTGAATCGGGTATAATCCAGGGATGGTTGCCGTCGTTGGCTGTTGATTGAACAATAACCGACCAGGAATTACCATTGTCGGTTGAATGTTCCAATCTCATATCATTTAAAATTCCACTGCTATTCCATGTGATCGTTTGAGATGAACCGACCTCCCAGCTTTCACCACCGTTGGGAGAAGTGACGGTGATATTTTTTTCTGCCGGTGATACAATAGAGAAGACCGCATCGCTAATATCGAACCGGCTGTTATCCACTTTACTTTCACTGATGCGCAATAGACAATTAGAAGATGGAGTGTCGGGAACAAGCCAACCGGAACTACCATCATTTGATGTAGACAGTACGATATTTTGCCAGGAAATCCCGTTATCGAGGGAATATTCTATTTTTACTTCACCCTCTATCCCGGTACTTGTCCAGGTGATATTTTGCGATGAACCGACTTCCCAGGCTTCTCCGCCATTGGGTGATACGACCGTGATTGAGGGCTGCGAAATTATCGAAAACACTGCATCGCTCACATCGGCAGGCTCTCCATCGCTTTCTTTAATTCGTACCAGGCAATTATCCGCCGGGTTACCCTGTACGGTCCAATTATAATTACCGCTGTTGGCTGCTGCCGCAATATTTATCCAGGATGTACCGTTATCTATGGAGTATTCGATGAGAATATCTCCGACCGTTCCACTGCTTGTCCAGGTGATTGGGCAGATAGAATTTTCAATTAATTTTTCACCGCCGTTGGGTGAGATAACATGCAGAATCGGACTCGGCGACGAAACAATCGAGAATTCCATATCGCTTATATCCGATAATCCTGAGTCTGCATCCCCCTGGCTTATCCTGATCAGGCAGTTGCCTGACGGATTATCCGGGACTATCCAATTATAGAACCCGTCATTATCAGTGTATAGAGCAATAGTTGTCCAAGAAGTGCCGCTATTGGTGGAGTATTCGATTTTAACGTCGCCGGGGGCGCCATTACTGACCCAGGTAATACTATGAGCAGAACCCGCTTCCCAGTTTTTCCCGCCGTTGGGAGCGGTAACGATAATATATGGAGAATCTGAAAGAGTTGTTGCCGCTGCTTCTTTACTATAATCGCTGTCAACGTTATTCTGATTATTGTCGTGTGCTTCCGTCCTGGTTTGTACTACAAAATAATAGGTAATGGCAGGATTGAGACCGGTAACAGTCATTGAAGATACTGTTTTGTCTCCGGTGGTATCGAAAAGAGTGTATGAGCCACCTGGGGTGGTACTATAAAATATCCGGTAACCGCCGGGATCTGCTGTATATATTATAGGAGTCCAACCGACCTGGATAGAAGTGGTTGATACAGGAATGGCCGACACATCGGTAGGTGCCACGGTCTGGGTCTCTTCCCAATCGGGATATTTACTGTTCAAAAATGCGATTAAATCTTCATCAACCGTATACAAAGCATTGTAACCAAAATCCATGTCCGATAAACTGATGAGATTTGTTAAACTGGTGGGGACAGTTCCGTTTAATCGGTTGCTTTTAAGAGTTAATTTTGTAAAACCTGTAATATCTCCTAAATCTGTTGGTATATTTCCGGTTAAATGGTTGGAAGAAAGATCAAGGATTATCAAATTGTTTAGATTACCAATTGATGATGGGATGTTTCCTGAAAGATTATTATTGGAAAGGTCAATTGCTGCAACCTGATTGCTCTCTATAGTAACACCAAACCATAAAGCTTCTGTGCCGGGCATAGCAAAACCGTCGATATGCAAGGGTGGTGTTTTCCAACCACTGTTATTCGTCCAATTATCCCCATTGGTACTGTTATACAGGTCAATCAATGCCTGTCGCTCGATTGTCGGTATTGGATTATAAAAGGCTGTATAGTCCGTGGTTATATCGGCTGTGGCATTTGTATAGGTGGTATATGGGAGATCAAAAGTATATCCATTCAAACTCGGAGTTGCCGTCCCCGACCAGCCATGATCTAAAGTGGTTGTATAGAATCCGGAAGAATCGGTAATTGGATTTCCAGGTAGCCCATTCATGACAACATTCTCAAGACCGCTTTCCTCACAGGTGACTATTCCAGATACAGTGTGGGTTAGTAAGGCTGCGGTATAATTTGTCGATTGATCGGATGTGACATTAGTATAGGTGGTTGATGGTTCAGTAAAGGTGTAGCCTGCCAGCGTAGGGTTTACAGTTCCAGACCAACCATAGCTTACTGAGACTGAGTAGAAGCCGGTATCATTAGTAACCACGTTGCCGGGTAACCCATTCATCACAACATTCTCAAGTCCTGTTCCAGAGGATGTTACAAAACCCGATATTGTAGGAGATTGGGCAATTATAAAACTCACATCGCTTATATCCGAGGGTGAGCCGTCGGTCTCGCTAATTTTGACTAGACATTGAGATGAAGGTGTGTCTGGGATTGTCCAGGGATGAATACCATCATTTTCCGTTGAAGAAACAATATCTGTCCAATTGGTGCCATTATCTTTCGAATATTCAATTTTTAAATTGCCTACTATTCCTGTTGTCGACCAAGTTATATCTTGTATAGTACCACTCTCCCAGGTTGCGCCACCATTGGGGGAAGTAACAACGATTGTAGGCATAGGGGCTGTAGAAGTGAAAGCTCTATTGCTATACCCACTGTCAATAGTGTTTTGATTATTTTGATGGGAATTGGTCCTGGTTTGCAGCACAAAATAATAAGTGGTGTTTGGCACCAGATCAGTGACTATCATCGAGGTAGTGGTTTTGTCTGTAGTCGTATTAAATAGAACAAAATCTCCTTC
>JAGLSW010000488.1 GCA_023135565.1 Candidatus Aminicenantota bacterium
ATTTGTTATTTTGTATTCAACATATAAATCTCTATCCTCTTCTCTTTCGATACACGCAAACCCATTTTTCGTAAATTTAGTAGACCTTCCCGATAGTTCTTCCGGGAATTCGACTATATATTGAAACTGACCTTCTTTATCAAATACCCGGATTTCTTGTTCTTCCCAATTCTTATGAAAATATACGGCGAAGTAACCTTTAGGCAGGAGCAGCAGTGACTCAATGACCAGCATTTTCTCAGGGAGACTTTTTTTCACCATATTTTTCATGTCGTCGGGGTACCTGAAAAAACTCTTCATTACTTCATTCTTATCGTCCTCAGTTAAAACCCAATTCTTAAAATTAGTCTTAACTATTTTGATTAAATCGCCATTTCTATTTTTTATATATATGTCGGGTTCATCGCTTAAACATTGATAGATCAAGTCATTACTTGCATTGTATCGCGTTATATAATCCGGTGTAATCCCGGCAAGTGAAATGGATAACGTCATTTCACCTTCCCCGACAATTGTTTTCCCGATATTTCTTCTACCGGTTTCAAGTAGTTTGAATATTTCGTTTTCATCGTTTTTATTTATAATAGAGCAGATCCTTTTTACAATTTTATTTTCTGTTTTTTGATGAGTCGCAATGAAGTACTGTTTGTCTATCATGGTAATCGCCGGGTAAAATTTTTTCAATCTTTTTTCAGCAATATAATTCCCGTCCAGGTCATATTCGATTATTTTGTTTTCTGAACCCATTATAATCCTATCGTCTACATATTGTAAAAATTGTAATGACCGTAATTCTCCCGGCCCTTCGCCTTTGCTTAGAAATTTTTTTGAAAAACTTCCATCTTTTGCAAATTTATAGACCGCGATTCCCGGATAAATGTTGCTGATATATATACTATCATTTTTATCTTTCATAAGACCATTGAATATGGGCGGATTTTCATCATCGACGGTGAGTGAATCGATTGTTAAAATTTTCTCCACTTTTAGTTTAAGGATACCTTTTAGCGGCTCATCCGGGCACACAACCACTTTTTCACCCGCTTTTTTCCCGTTATTACATGCCGATGTTGACATGAGAAATGCGATCAATAAAATAAATAATCTTTTCATTCTTCCTCCTGTTTGTTAATTTTGGTATCAGGTGAGTACTATAAACTTTTTTTCTTTAAATGTCAAAAAAATGGCGGCTATGTGTTCAACGCCAGGGCTTAACGCTGTTGACTTTTTTAAAAAACTATGATATTTTTCTCTCTAATAAAGTTTTTAACATTAGATCGAAAAGGAGATTGCTATGAAAGAAGAAACAAGAGAGACAAAAAAAAGAGTCTTTGCAAGGCTAATTGCACACGAACTTAAAAATCTAAGATCTGGTGCGGGCGGAGGCCTTACAGGTGTTGATACCGCTGCCCCTCCAGGCGGTTCAAAGGATTTTACAAATTTAGAGGGTGATAATGACGGCAGGGAGAGGTAAGGTTTTTAAAGCATAATTATCTCTATAAGTTCATTATAAGGTGGTACTCCATAAAGTGAGTACCACTTAATTTATGATTGGTACCAGAAGGCCGTCCGACAACTCATATACATGAAAAATATCGACAAAAGTTTCCCATTTTAACCTAAAAATAAGGCCATTTATGATTTTGGCATGTCAAATCCAGGAAAAATGTTGGCAACTTGTCCCATTTTGAAATCCGCAATTCTATTCTCGGACGGGCTCCTTGACAAAATCATATCTAAAAAATAAGGAGCACATTCGAATGGCAAAAAAAATTCTTATCATTGCCTCAGTTGAGGATATCCATAGTTATGCTGTTGCCAAAGCGCTTGAAAAAAAAGGAATTCAGACAGTACTTTGGCATTCCTCGGATTTTCCCGCTCAGGGAACTGAATCGATTCAATTCAGCAACAGAAAGCATGATGTCATGATTAACGATTCAGAAATTCAAATGATTAATCCCACTTTTTCCACTATTTGGCGACGCAGGCCATCTTTTACAATAAATAATAAAATTCTTCATCCGGCTGACCAGGAGTATGCCCAATATCAATGCCAGGAATTTAGAAGATCATTGTATGACCTGTTGCCGCAGGACGCTTTTTGGGTTAACCCCCGGGAGAAAGGATTCCGGGCAAATTCTAAAATAATTCAACATGATTCTGCTAAAACTATTGGATTGAAAACACCTGCCACACTGTATTCCAATGATCCGGAGCGGATTCGGGAATTTATCCGGTCCTATAAATGTTCAGTTGTCTTTAAACCGCTGCAGGCAGCTTACTGGCAGAATAATGAATACGTTTGGACTAACTACACTACGGTGATTCGTGAAAAAGATCTTATTGAGGATGATGTTTTAAGACAAACCCCGGCAATATACCAGGAGCTAGTGCCCAAGTCTTATGAACTAAGAATAACCATGATGGGTAAACGGGCATTCGGCGCTAAAATTTTATCTCAACAAACAAAATCGGGAAAAACTGATTGGAGATGCAGTTACGACGAACTTCAGATTGAAAATTGGGACGTGCCGGATAGCTTATCGAAACTATGTTATAATCTTTTACAAAAATTGGGCTTGGTATTCGGCTGCTTTGATTTTATCGTGACGCCGGAAAATGAATGGATTTTTCTCGAAGTTAATCAGATGGGACAATTCTTATTCGTGGAGAATCGCACAAAGTTTCCATTATTGGATGCTTTTACAGAGTTTTTAGTCCAGGCAAAAGTTGATTTTAAATGGGATATGTCCACTGCTTCGATTAAATATCCCGATTTAATACCGGAAGCCGAAGAAATGGCAAAAAAAGCTTTAGAAAAGCACTCTGTTGATAAATATGAAGATGAATCCAGAAAAAAAGAGGAGCAGGTTAGATAAAGATGGTGACTTTCGGGGACGCATCTTAAAAGACTGTCCGAGAACTGTTTGGACGCATGTATGCACCCCTACAGGTCTCGTTATCACTGCTTTTTGGCTTCTCGAAATTTTGAATTCACGGATAGCCTGTCAAGACCTGACCGGGTGTCCATCGATCAGGTTTTGGTTTACATAACACCCCATAGTGGCCGCATAACGTCCTCCTTATGTGCCCTACTGTAAATGGGGAAAGATTATCAAGAAACCGAAAAATAACGGCGATGAGATCATTATTACCCAACTGAAGATCGTTCTAAACGGCATCCCGGGCATCGAAACCGTCGAGGTTCATGTAAACCGGCGGGCAAACACTTTCTACGCCGTGCAAAAAGAAGGCCCGCTGAAACATTTGGAATGGCATGTGGATCTAAAACAATCGGGGGCGGTCACTCATGTTATATCGACACATAAATTCGAGGTGGGATTTTCTTTTGTCGGCAAGATATTGGGACATTTAATAATAGGGCCTATGTTCGTAAAAAAAAGCGAAAAGCTGCTGCTTAAATACCTGAAAGATCACCTCAAAACATTGTAAACGAATCAGCCGGGGAAAATTTTGGGGACAGGCCGGTTACAGCCCCCCGGTTTGCGAAAGATGAAAAACAAAGGTTAACATGCAAAACCCGGCCCCAGGATTCGTAATTCATAATTCCGCTTTTTCCCCGTTCTTTTTCCCGGGAGGGGAAAAGGGCAGGATCAGGGGTAATAAAAACAGCGATAAATAATAGACAAACTCCATGGAATAACTATAACGTAGAATAGAAAAAGAAGATAGGCTAATAATAAGCCCGTGCATCAGGGCCGACAGCGTCAATAAAAACAATATCAAAGCGCCGCTGTGAGAAAAACGGGATTTTAACAAACGCACAAAACTGAAAACCAATACAAAAAAGAAACCCAATACCCATAACACATTCCTGAACAAAAAATCGTGGGTTTTTTTATAAATGATATGCAGTTTCTGCAGGAAAGTAGGCTTTATCTCCACCTGCCACTTCCCATCCTGTTTATAACGGTCTAAATTTGCTATCTTTTCCGGCCGCCGGTTCTCTTTTAAAAAGGCATTCAAAAAATCCTCACTTTTCGACAGGGTTGCGGCATATTTTTTTTTATAATATACCCTTGTCATAATCGTTTTTTCCAGGAATCCTTTGTAATACCTGTGCGGCGTGAGAAACCGGGCATACCTGCCTTTTAGTTTTTCGTAGAAATCCACATCCTTCATGTTGCGAAAGAAATAAACGAACAGGTTTACATATACATATTTCAGGTAAATGCCGGGGTTTTTCTTTATAGCCGTCCAGGCCATATCTTTTAAAAGGGGCCGCCATTTCAAGTAAAGGGCGTGACTGTCCTTTTCCTCAAGGGCCAAAAGCGAGGCGAATATAAAGTTACGATTGCGATTGTAATGGCGGCGCAGTGCCCGGTTTGTTTTTCTAATATTCCAGAGCTCTTCCACTGCTGTTATGTCCCAGGGATATTCTATCGCTTTTTTATGTTTAGGGCCGATTTTTTTCTTGCTCTTTTCGATGATCTCGTTTACTTCCGCCGGATAGCTCTCTTTTGTTTCCAAGAATGTGGAAGTAAAAGAAATGAGCGCATGTTCCGAATAAACGGCGGAAAAGGAAAAAGAACCGATGGTGAAATAATTATAGGCGGATAATAAAAAAAGTATAAGGATAACAGGCAGCGAAAATGATAGGATTTCTTTTTTCCTGCGGGAATTAAGAAACAAAAACAGCGCCGTAATAAGATAGACCACTATCAAAAACATGCCGCTGGGACGAATAAGTATTACCGCGGCCATGGACAGCGAACAAAAAACCCAGGTCAAGTTTTCTTTTAAATGAATTCCTCTAATAAGGAGCGCAAAAAATAAGATAATACTATTCACATACAGGCTTTCGGTTAAGAGGGTGGTGTCGGACAAAAGATGGATAGATGAAGATACGAAAGCCGCCAGCCCTCCCGCAGCCAGCAGGGAGATATATTTAAACCGTTGGCGGTAAACTCTATATATAGTATAGATAAAAAAGAGCGGCACAAGAAAACTGAGCAGCGCCTGGATAATCACCACTGCCATATTGCTGTTAAAAAAGGTAAAAACCAGTTTCAGGAAAAGGGGATAACCGGGAGAACGTATTATAAAGGTAGGAAACAGTCCTTTATCTACCTGGTCTACCACCATATAATAGTGTAGATAGTCGGGATCGAACATCAAAACCGGGTAATCTAAAAAAAATGGCAGCCGGGTAATCAAAAAAGGAATGGCAAAAATTAAAAAAGAGAGATACAGCAGCTTGTGCTGTTTTAAGTGTTCTTTGATAGAATTCGGTATAGTGTTTTTCATCGTCTTTTATGTGATAGGGGACTGCGCCCCCACCCTATTAAAGTTATTTTAGGAATAAAAAAAATTTGTTGCTCAGCGAACTGTTACAGGATGATAACATAAATAGCCGTATTTTTCAATCATTGACTTGCCTTCGGCGACCCTGCCGG
>JAGLSW010000489.1 GCA_023135565.1 Candidatus Aminicenantota bacterium
CGCTGCCCTGCGGCGAAGCCGCTTATCGCCTCCCCGTGCGCACGGGGCCGCGGGCGGCAACGCGGAAACCTACCACATCGGAGGTTTTACCCGGCACTCCACCGGCCCGGGTCGTGCTGCGCAGCATCCACTGATGGGAGTCCCAACCGCCGCCTCGGATCACGATATAGCCGGTGCGAAAAGGACCGGCAGGATTCCGCTGGGGAGAACGCTGGTAGTAATCACCGTCATACCAGTCTTTCACATACTCCCAGACATTACCGGCCATGTCCATAACACCATATGGAGAAGCCCCTCGCGTATACTTGCCAACCGGCGCAGTGTAGGTATAATTATCATCGACATTCTTGTCCATCCAGGCCACCTCTTCGGCAGTAGCCGGGTTGTTCCGCTCATAGGCGACACGCAGGCTCCTATCGGCAAAGTTGGCTTTACGGCCATCCGGTTTCGCATTGCCCCAGGGATATTTCCAGCCGGCTTTACCCCGGGCCGCCTTTTCCCACTCAGCTTCAGTAGGCAGCCGGAAATTAAGCCCGCTCCTCTCCGTTAACCAACGGCAGTATTCCGCCGCATCCTCCCAGGTCACGTTAACCACCGGCCGTTTCCGGCGCCCGAAACCGCCGTCCGCAGGCCGGCCCCGCTTCTTTACATTACAAAAAACATCAAATTGAAAAAAAGTCGTCTCATACTTCGCTATCCAGTAACCGTCTAAAAACACTTCATGCTGCGGCGATTCATCCTGGGCGCCTCCCGTTTCCCAGGCCAGCCCCATAGCAAACGTACCGCCGGGAACGTAGATCAAAACAGTGTTGTCGGCAAATTCGCCTTCCCAGGATCCTTTGTGGTTTTTTGTAATCTTGCGGGCAAAAACAGCGACATCGATGAAAGTGGGACTGTTCAGCAGCCCGGCATCTACGCCCAAAGCCGCCAATTTTTTCTTATAGAAACCTTTCCGGTACGATAAGGAAAATTGATCGAAATTAGCGAAAATAAAATCATTGCAGGCAGGTTCATCTACCGCCGCCAATTTTTGCAGCGTTAGGCGCAGAGAATCGACATGCGCCCCGGCTTGCGCCGTTATTTTCTTTAACCGGGACAGCAGTTCCTCGGCTAAACTTCTCCGCGGATCGGACTCCCGGAGCTGCCGGGGCACCGCTTTTTCCACATCCGCCAGTAGTTTGCCGTACTTTTGTGCTTTGTTGTGTCCCGGGTTGTTTATCTTTGCTATATCCGCCATACCCAGCCGGGTCGTCAACGCCTTAAAAGCTTGCGCTGCGAAAGCGGTCTGTGCCCGGGCCCGGTCAACTATATCCTGCATCTTTTTTATGGCCGTTTTGACTTCTCCCCGGGCCGGGGCCGGCTCCCCGCTGCTAACTGCTTCTACAGCGGCGGCAGCTTTACTATGCAAACTCTGCATACTGCCTTTCCAATCCCGGCGCGCCTGTTTCTCCTGCTCTAAAAGCGTCTCCAGTTCTTTGCCCCGGCTTAACAGTTTTTCCAACCCGGCAATGGCGCTGCGGACAGGATCAGTGTTGGTTTCCGCGGTTTCTAAGATTAACTGTAAACTTTGCCGGGCTTTCCCTATCCGGTCCTGTTTGAGATAGACGATGGCCTGACCGCAGATAAATTTGGACGTGGCCCGTTCTAAGTCGTAACGTTTGTTTTGCAGCAGGTCTAAGATGCGGGCCATCTCTTTGCTTTCAACCGCCGCTGCCGCGCCCGGGTCTACAGCGGGCGCCTGTTTGCCGACACCCGTTTTCCCCTTTTGTCCTGCCGGGGAGCCGCTCTCCCGGCGCTCTTTTTTAACTTGTTTATCAAATAGCGGCGGAGCGCTGCTCTTCGAAAAATTTCCGGCCGTATGAAACACCACCTGCCTACGCGTGGAACTAACGGTGACCTGTTTGAAAGCGGATGAAAATTCTTTCAGCGCCGGGATGACCAGTTCATAATAACCGCTGTGCATCCTGTCGAGACCTTTTATAATGGCGGTTTTACTACCGGTTATATATTTTCCCCCACTGGCCTGCGCCAGTTCGCGGTTAAACATCCCGCCTGTTTTTCCTCCCGCCTGCGCTTTTTCCACGTCGATAAAAAACAACACACCCCCGGTTTGCTGGAAGTATAAAACAGTCAGGTCTTTGTAGTCCCCCCAATTGCCCCGCTTCTCCCCAGCGCAGAAAATATAAATAAATTTACTACCTTTCATCTTGCGGCAGGACAGGTAGAGATTTTCAACCGCCTGATAAAAAAGTTTTATCTTCACGTCCCGGTTATATCCTGGACCTTTAACCGTCTTCTCTTTAATTTTTCCCTGGATATATTCCCGGTCTTTCAAAGCCACGCCCGTAGGAACCGCCCGCGCGTCACCGGCAGCGGACATTACTTTAAATTTAACCGACTTTTCAGCCCGGCGGACAATCCCGGCGGCAGTGGCGGCGGAGGAATCGAGCGCTTTTTTCCCGGCAAAAAGATTGTCGAAAAAAAAGATAATCACTTTTTTTTTATCCCGACCCGGCGTGTTTACACCTTCCCGGTCGGATTTACCGCCCATAGTAAAGGCTTTTTTGAACAATAAAAACTCCCTGCTGTTCTGTCCGCTCCGTAAGAGTTCTACATCGCGTTTTTGAAGATCCGTAACAGGCTCACCTTTGCCGGTTAAGGCGAAAAAGGGGATCACCTGCCATTCGTCTTTTACGACTTCCATTTTAATATCTTGCGCCAGAACAGGCAGGCACATCAAAAAAACAATCAGCATCATACCGAAAAAATTACGTCTCATATTACACTCCTTGCGTTTAATTATTATATCATATTTTATACCGAATTATAGGTTGGGGTCGCATACCCTTGCCTCCGGCGGCCCTGCCGGGTGACGCCCCCATTAAATTGAAGTTG
>JAGLSW010000049.1 GCA_023135565.1 Candidatus Aminicenantota bacterium
TTAATTTCATTCGTTTCCGGGTGAGTGTCGATCATGAAGAACTACTATCTATTGTACTCTCTTTTCTCTGCTTGAATTTGCTCGAAAGTAAAGAAGTAGAGCAGTCTCCCCGGTTCGGAAACACTAAAATTCAAAACCTGGCCCCCGGGGATTTTTTTCCAGGACTGCGTTTACACTTCTACGCACCGATCCCGGTTTGGTTTTTATTTTATGTTCTCCTGGTAGACTTCATATTTAATCTGTTCCCTGATTTTCCGGCTTCTAATAGTATCTACGAAGAAATTGATTATTTCATCCATTCGCCTCTTCAATCTTTCTAATTCAGGAACAATAGACTTTAAGAATTCCTTATCGGCAGGGACATCCACTTCCGGTTTACCGGTATCGAAGAAGACCTTCATATATCGTGCTTCTTCTCCCGAGCTGCATTCTATAAAACTTTTTCCCAGGTAGAGCTTCCAGCCGAACAGGTCTTTTTCAACCCTGGTTTCCCCATTATATTCCGATAGATCGCGGGTATAAAGATCTATGCGGCCTAAAATATTTTCTTTATAGAATTCGCCGATGGTTAACATTTTATTATTCCTTTTTCAAAACATCTACAATTTTGCCTTTCCCGCATCCAGTGCATTAAAAGGGCGACACCTGTTCTTTCGGTTTTATGAGAGGTGCTGTCGAAAGCCCCCGGCATTTTTGATGATTGCGTCGAAATTTTACTCTTCTTTTTCATATTCCCTCAAAACATCGTTGACGATCCTTCTGGCTATCTCGAATGCAGCCGCTATCCTGATAATTTTGACATCGGCAAGACCTTTTATAGCGGTAAATTTTTTCAATGGCTGGTTGCTCATCCCTTTAAATGAACCGAATTTTTGCATGATTTCGCGGGCTATCGCTTCAGCAGGTTTCCCTTTTATCCCGGTTGAAATAAGCACCGCAAGCAGTTCTGCATCCGTTAAACTTTCGGCTCCCAGTTCCCTGAGTTTACCGCCGGGATGATGCCATTTTAATTCATTATATTCTTGCAGCGTTTCTTCTGTATCGAGTTCGGAATTCGTCATTTTCATAGTTGTATTTTAGATGAAATAGCCCATTATTTCAATAGAGGCAAGCAATTTATTTTTGTTGCCCCTTCGCACCGATCCCGGTTTGGTGAAGTTAATAATCCGCTGCTTAAAAAATTTTTTTTTTAGCAGCGGATTCTTGACTTTTTTCTTTTAAAATCCGATAATTAAACTATGTTTGTCGGAAGAAAATACGAACTGCAGCAGCTCGAAGATAAATGCAGCAGCAGTAAAAGCGAGTTAGTGGTCATTTATGGCCGGCGGCGCATCGGCAAAAGCAGCCTGGTGGAAAAATTTGCTGAGAACAAAGATTTCTTCTATAAATTTGAAGGCATAGAAGGAGAGAATACGAAAGGCCAAATCGATTCCTTCGTAAACATAATGGCGAAATATATCGACGATTCTTTTCTCGGCAAAATCCGCTTCGACTCCTGGCATACGGTATTCGATTACCTTACAGAGAAAGTGGTGAGTGATAAAAAGCGGGGAAAAAAAACGATACTTTTTTTCGATGAAGTGCAGTGGATGGCGGTACGCCGCGGCAAGTTGATCAGCACCATAAAATATTTTTGGGACAATCACTGGAAAAAAATGAATGTGATGTTGATTTTATGCGGCTCGATCGCTTCTTTTATGGTAAAGCGGATTATTCACTCGAAAGCCCTGTATGGTAGGATTACTCTCGAAATGCTTCTCAAGGGGTTATTGCCCCATGAAGCCGCCCAATTTTTTGGAAAGAAGAGAAGCAGCGAAGAGATACTCAAATATCTTTTGGTTTTGGGCGGTGTGCCCCGGTATCTTGAGGAGATCGATTTAAACCGCTCCTTTAATCAAAATATCAATACCCTCTGTTTTTCAAAAAACGGCTTAATGGTCGATGAGATCGACAAAGTCTTTTACAGTCAATTTAAAGAAGCTGAAACTTATCGCAAGATCGTTTCGCTGCTGAAAGGCAGGCTGTTAACTTTTAAGGAGATAGCGGAAAAAACCGGCAAACCCTCCGGTGGAACTTTAAAAAACTCATTGGAACTGCTTATAAATGCGGAATTGATAGACTTCTATATTTCGGTGGATAAAGGGTGGAACACCAAGTTTAAGAAATACCGTCTTGGAGATGAGTTCCTGGTTTTTTATTTCAAATATATCGAACCCAATATCAGGCTTATTAAAACAGGCGGTCAAATTCGACTTTTTGAAAAAGTGTCGGTAGAGAGTTTAAACGTATGGTTGGGTTTTGCTTTTGAGCGGTTTTGTTTGAAACAAGCCGGGTATTTTGCCGGGATTATGGGTTTTGGGGAGGAGATGCTGCTGGCATCACCTTATTTCCGGCGCGGGGACCCCGGGTTCCAGGTAGATTTAATATACAAGCGGGTGGACAGGGTGATCACAGCCTGTGAGATCAAGTATAGTAATGAGAGAATATCCACGAAAATCATCCCTGGGATGGAAAAAAAATGTGCCGCCCTGGAGATTCCCCGCGGTCATACGTTGGAGAAGGGGCTTATCAGTGTGTATGGGCCTGATGAAGCGCTCCGGGACAGTTGTTATTTTAATCATTATGTCACTGTTGAAGATATAGTTTCCGGGAAGACGGCTCAACAAAAGTTTTGATCAACCCCACTTTTCATATATTATTTGGATTGGATGTAGAAAACATGAATGTACGGGTAATAACTGCCTATCGGCCAAACCTCCGGGAATGGTCGGCAGATTTAAAAAGGAGGCTAAAGTGATGAAATGTCATATTTGCGGCGGAAAACTTAAACATACACAAACCGATCTGCCTTTTAAGCGCGATGAAAAGAGTATTGTGATTTTTAAAGACCTGCCTGTTTTCCAATGCGAAAATTGCCGGGAATATATTATTGAAGACCCAGTGATGGAAGGGGTAGAGACCGTATTGGCAGGAGTGAATCCATCCGCTGAATTAGAAATTGTCAGGTATGCTGCCTGAAACCTACCCGATATCCGGGAAGACGGCGAGTTAGCGAACAGGTTGGTCTTTCTTACCCGGAACTTCAAACTGCAGCCGCATTTATAAATGTATCGGGTATCCCGTCCCAGGTTTTGTTGAGTAAGAGTCGCCCTGCTTTCTTCTTATTTACCCCACCCCATTGTTTAAAAAAGAATGGGGCATTAAATTTTTCACACTGATTTTTTATATCCAGCACCCATCTTTCTTCCATCGGTCTCGAACCAGGCCCTGATTCTCCTCCCACAATTACCCAGTCAATCCCGGAAAGGTCTAAATTATTCATCGGTGTTAACAAAGGTTCCATTGAAAGAAATCTTGTTTTAGCATTCGTACATTTCAAATCATCGATCCTGTGAACCAGTTCATTGGATTCAACAGTTACACCGACCCAGACGTTATCCGGCCATGAGACATCTTTCGAGAGATCTTTTAACCGGGACGACCGTTTCGTCAATATTTGAAAAGTATGCCAGTATGCTTCACGCATGACATCGATCATTTGATAGATAAAGCTAACCGGGACGTCTTTATGGAAAAGGTCACTCATGGAATTGACAAAGATCATCTTACTTTTTTTAGTTTTTAGTGGGGCCTGCAAATTTTCAGGATGAATCGTTAAATCGAATCCATTCTTGTAAGCAGGCACCTTCATCGCTTTTAAGCGGTATGCCATTCTTTCTGCATAGCAGTTTTGACACCCTATGCTTATTTTTGTACAGCCGGTGACCGGATTCCAGGTGGAATCCGTCCATTCTATATTTGATTTTGATTTCATTTTGACCTCAAATAAATTTTGAATTTTTTAAAATCCCACGACCTGGATGGTTTCCCTTTTGGGGTATGCGGCGGATTTCGCCTTACCACCAATTTATTTTTCTTCTCAAAACCTTTTATTTTCTCTCTATACTCTTTCTCATAATATGAGATGCCATATTTTTCAATTAATTTAACCAATAAATCTTCATATAAAATTTCTCTCTCCACACTCAAAGAATTAAGAATATCTGCTTCGACATCAAAATGACTCATTACTGTCATATCCGGGAACAGAAATTCCTCAAACAAAATCTTCATTCCACCTCTCGCATTGTCCAGGATCTCTTTCCAGGCTTTGTTCATTTGCTCAACCATCAAGAATAGACCATCTTTATGATTGGTGCCGAATATCAACCTGTATTTAGGAAGCTGTTCCGTTTTCTTTCTTATAGGAATATTAACCGAATAATTATATATCTTCTGGATTTTTTTCGAGTATTCTTTCATGAAATATTCTTCCGCTTTAAACATTGAGATTTCACCATTGCTCTTTTTCGTCAAAATCTCCTGCCAATAATCGCCAGCCGCAATCCTATTCATATTTTCAATCGAGTTTTTGTCATCTAATTCATAATCGAAGTCATCAAATTCCTCCAGCAGTGATTCATACTTCAGCAAGCGAGCACCCTCCCTTAAGAATCCAAAGGAATTGAAATTCATCAATAACTCAGTAGTATGAAAACTACGTTCTGCTAATGCTTTGAAATTACTAAAGTCAAGACTTTTTATCCCGTAGGGATCAACATACAGAAAAAGGTTAGAATTTTTGCTAATCCTTGAAATACTCTGAATATGATGTTCAAATGAGCCCTCCAACGAATAACACCCTTTATACCCCTTTAAGTTTTCCTCTAACTCCCTGAAATATTTTTTTTCAATAAAAATAGCTTTGATCATTTTATTTAAATAAGCGTCTGATTCCAGGACCGTTTTTATATGCTCCGCAATAATCAAAGGGGAGCCAAACTTCTCATCATCAAATTTTCCTTTACCGGCGAAACAGTCTACAATAACCAGAGGTTTCCGGGTAAAAAGAATTTTTGCGATATAGGGTTTCAAGTAATTTTCAATTATCTGGTCTTTCAAGAGTGACCAGTTCTTCTTCTTTTCAAAAAAATCGTTTGAGGCTACCATTAATAAACTCCCGAATAAGAAATCATATCAGTTTTAGCATTTAATATTGTACATTAAGGGAAAAGAAAAATCAAGGTGAAATTGTGCCGGGCGAAAAACCGGGAAAGCGAACAGGTTAAAATAATTTACCGGCGGCGCTATTAATAATACTATATTATATATACTACTTGCCGATTTTTTGCTGGATATCCTCCTGCTGTTTGTCATAATCGGATTTCCAGTCTATGTGAGATACAAAATAATAAGCTATAGCGCTCACCTAAATTGAACCTACTTCGCTCACTTAAATGATAC
>JAGLSW010000490.1 GCA_023135565.1 Candidatus Aminicenantota bacterium
AACAACCGCAAGAGTGGCAACAAATACTTATGCTGGGCTTATATCGAAGCCGCTAATTTTGCCAAACGGTCGTGTCCTTATGCTAATGTATATTTTAAAAACAAACTTAAAGAAAGCGGTAAGACTGTAGTGGCGACCAAAGCGTTGGCAGCTAAGCTTGCCAGGGCCACCTTTTTTATGATGACAAGAGATGAACCTTACAACCCGGAGAAGTTATTTAAGAACTTCAGTAAAAAAGCGAAGACTGTAATTCTTCCTAAAATCGGCCGGGGCAGTAAACCCTGAAAGGGGACTGGTTAACAACCAGGGTTTTTTGACGGACAATGATGCGATATGTTTCAGCCGTTCAACAGATAACGGCGCAGCCTGGAGCCCGGCTGTAATTGTATCAAGTAATTTGAGAGAAGAATTGCCAAAAATTGCTGTAGACGGCGGAGGAAATATCAGTGTAGTATGGTCCGATTTGATATCGGGAGATATATATTTCAGCCGCTCAATAGATGAGGGCGCAACCTGGACCCAGCCTATAAATATAGCCGGGACAGGCGATTTTTGTAAACCGTCTGTTGTTGTGGACAAAGCAGGGAATATTAATGTTGTATGGCGAGATAAATCTTGGGAACATTTTGGGATATGTTTCAGCCGCTCAATAAATAACGGTGAGACCTGGAGCCCAGGATTATATATCCCAGATAATTCGGTATCTTCCAACCATCCCAAAATTGCAGTCGACAGCGCAGGAAATATCAATGTAATATTTTGTGGTTCTACTATGATGGACGGCAAGAATGCCTGCAGTATACGTTTTTCCAGTAGTACCCGTTAAAACAAATTATCAAAGTTATATAGCCGATTGAGCAATTCCTGGAGATTTATCGAAAAAGGGTTTTGAGAGTTTTTCTCTAAAAACTCTTAACAAAACAAAATAAATTAAAGGAGGTAATAAAATGAAAGGATTGAAAATTTTAATTTCCGCCGTTTTTGTATGGTTAATTATGTTTCAATGCTGCTCTTCACCCAATAACGGGGAAAACGGGGAACTAACTTTATTTTCTATTTCACCATCATCAAAAGTTTCTCATATGCCATCCTTCACACTATCAGCCTTTGGAACAAACTTTGTTCCAGGTTCAGAGATTATTTTTAATGGAGTTTCTAAACAGACCGATTATATAAGTTCTACAGAGCTTACCTGTCAGATAGATACTTATGATATTACGTTAAATCCTTCCGCTGCAAATGGTGACGAGAGTTCATCCGGGAATCTTGTCCCTGTCCTGGTTCGAAATCCCGCTCCTGGCGGCGGCGACTCCAATTCCACTTCTTTCATTATAGAGAGTAACTATACTTTCTATGATGAAAAAACTATCTTTGCATGCTCTGATGAGCAAAAATATCCTGCAATTTCAGCAGACAGAGCCGGGAATATAAATGTGGTATGGATGAATCGGAAGGACAATCCCGAAATATGTTTCAGCCGCTCAATAGATGAGGGCGCAACCTGGACCCAGGAGTTAATTATCTCTGAAACCAGGGAAGATTCTGATGGTCCTGCAATTGCAGTTGATAGCGCGGGAAATATTAATGTTGCCTGGGACGATTTCCCAATCCGCATGGAGTGGCCGCACAGTGATATACGTTTCTGCCGTTCAACAGATAATGGTATGACCTGGTGCCAGGCGGTAACTATTAATAAACTGGGAGCTTTCTGCCGTCCTGAAATTGCCGTAGACAGCGAAGGGAATTTAAATGTTGTTTGGTGGGATACTCCCGATCTCTATTCCTATAATGGTGAGATATGGTTCAGCCGCTCAACAGATAACGGCTCCACCTGGAGCCCGGCTGTATTAATCTCTACTAATTCGGAAAGTTCATTTAATCCTGCAATTGCGATTGACATTGAAGGAAATATTAATGTTGTATGGCAGGGGCATTTGAAGGACAATGATGGGATATGTTTCAGTCGCTCAACAGATTACGGCGCCACCTGGAGCCCGGCTGAAATTGTCTCAAGTGGATTGAGAGATAGAGGGCCAGAAATTGCTGTAGATAACGAAGGCAATATCATTGTAGTATGGTACGATCATAATCCTATGGTATTATTCAGTCGCTCAATAGACTATGGTATGACATGGAGCCAGCCTATAGCAATACCTGGACGTGGATTCCGTGGTCGTCCTTCTGTTGCCGTAGATGAAGCCGGGAATATTAATGTTGTCTGGGAGTATTACTCATCTATCAATCCGATGAATTATACGATTTGTTTCAGCCGCTCAATAGATGGCGGCGTGACCTGGAGCAAGTGGTTAGAAATCTCAAAAAGTTCGGAATTTGCTGGTTTTCCTAAAATTGCAGTTGACAGCGCAGGAAATATCAATGTCGTCTGGGCTGGTTCTGCTACCGAAAACGGGCTTAGTAGTATCTTTTTTTCCGGCAGTATCCGTTAAAGCAAATTATCAAGGAGGTAATAAAATGAAAAAAAAATTTGTAATTTGTTTGGCAATCGTGATAGGTTTCGTGTTTAGTATGAAGGTCTATCCCGATGGGTTTACCGGCAAGTATATAGTCAATTTTTCCAAAACGAACGGTCTTGACTTTTTTAAAGATAATATGTTCAATTATGAAAATAAAATGGTACTGTATTCGTGGCCTTTAAGAGAAAAGTCCACGTCACTCGATAATTTTGAAAATTATAATTACAAGGGACTTTTAGGCGCCGGTCATCTGTTAAGCGAAACCGGTTTAGCAAACCGAGTGCAGCATATAGAGAAACCTCGTTTAACCATTATTAATATTATTGGTGGGGTTACTTTAGGAATAGCAGGAAGTATAGTGCTCGGTAGGTTGGGAGCACGTCTTGGAGGTAAAGCTGCAAATAATCTAGCTAATAGTATTTCCGGAGGTTATATCATGGTAGGGGCAGGTTTTTCTGCCGGTTCAGCGCTCGGTGGCGCTCTCGGTGTCTATATTGTGGGAAGTTTAGGGAATGTACGAGGTCGATTTGGCAAGGCCTTACTCGGTGGTGCCCTGGGCGCAGGTATAGCTTTTTTCACGATATTTGGTGGCGGCCTACTCGCTTATTTAGCTGCATCAGCAGTTCTTCCTCCCCTCTTTGCTGCGATTTTTTTTAATCGTTCACTCAGGTATAAACATCCACCCAAAGATGGAAATGCGTTATTAAATTTTCGGGAAGGTCGAGTTCGTTTCGGGATACCACTTGTCAGTGTTCAACCGCTTGCCGATTTCGGGAGAATGGGGAAAAAGGCTTTCATGATAAATATGAATGTGTTGAGTATACAGCTTTAGGCGATTAGTCCAGGGAATTTTATGGACTGCTGGGCCAGGAAGTATCTTTTCTTTGCCTGATAATCATATAGAAGTTTTCGCGGGTCGA
>JAGLSW010000491.1 GCA_023135565.1 Candidatus Aminicenantota bacterium
TCGACTTTAACCACGATAGATGATGAAGGTTGGTTAAGATGAAAGAATTGCACCTGTTCGGCAATCTCTTGCTCCACCAGCCATCGGCGCGCATATTTCCTGATGAGAGTCCCAATAGGGGAGTCAAAATCATTGGTAATCATGAAAGTGGGCTGCGGCCTGCTATGGTTGGTAATAATAAACTGTCTAACTTCCCCCTGATAGTTCCTCAACTTAACCCGGCTCTCATTGACTTTTATGGTTTTATGTTTTCCCCTACCGGCCTTCACACGTAGCTCTATCCACTCGGAGTTCGGGATAGCCCATGCCTTTTCTTTCAATTTTTTTCCCCTTCGCCTGATGGTCAGGAACTTAATCTGACTTCTATTGAGTTCACTTAAATGATGATATGTAGTAAACTTAGAGTCAAAAATAAGCATTTTCGGGCAAATCCCCCGCCCCTCTTTCCAGGAATCGACAAACTCAAGAACAGTGTCATCCTGGTTTTTGTGCTTAATTTCGGCATTGGTATATGAGATCAAGCCGGTATCCGGATCCTGCACAATGAGAGCTAAGAGGCTTTTTATGACTTTTGAGCGGGAACCGCTCCAATTTTTTTCCAGAATGCTTTCGTCTCCCCAATGTGGGATGGTTTTGAAGTCAAGATTAAATTTTCCTTGTTCCAGTTCATCATCTTTGAATATGCGGTTCAATTGAATTAAAAAATCTCTATTTTGACAACGAAGCACTCGATATGAATAAGAAGAAAGGGTGGCATTTTTTGGGAGCACATTAAGGCCTGCGAAGAGTCCCGGTGCCCGATCGAGGTTCCATGTTTGATCATGTGAAAGGCGCTGGTTACCGAGTAATTTCAATGCCAGGAAAGACATAACGGAAGATACGATATCGATGACATGGGTCTGTGGAAAGTTTGATTTTTGTATGGCTTTAATAATGCCCATTTTTTCGATCAGTGGCAGGAAGATGAGAATGCCCGCCGATTTTTCACTGCTGAACTCTTCGTCCCGGCATTGTAAGCGGTGAGATGTCGGTGCTTTGATTTTTTCAGGAATTGCGATAGAGTTTCGTTCTTTCCCGGTTCTTCGTGGTAGAGGAGCAAATCCCTGGTCTTTTAGGATGTTGTCGATGGTTACTAAAGATATTTGCTGTCCTTTTGCGTTTAGTACTGTTTTAATATCGCCGACTGAATGGTTTTTTTTTCTGAGATCAACGATTTGTTG
>JAGLSW010000492.1 GCA_023135565.1 Candidatus Aminicenantota bacterium
ATCTCAAAAAACCGGATGCCGGGGCCGGTATGAGCAGCGGGAAAATATCAACGAAACTTTCCCGCTTACCCGGACCCGGGAATGCAGTATACCGAAAATCCCTTTTATTATTCTACTTAGTAGATCGGCTCTAAGCGGGTTTTGGCATCACGTCGGATTCGTTAATCTTTTGGAATATTCCTTAAAATTTTTTTTGCCCTCAAAACTTATAAAGGTGATGAGCCATTCTGAAAACACTATTATTTGGTTGTTATCTAAGGCATCAATTTTAGAGACCAGTGAATTATAATCTATTTTATCGGAAATATCTTTGATAAACTTCTTTCGTTCTTCGATTATTCCTACTAATTCTTTCACCGATGTTACTATCCTGGGGGGGTATTTATCTAAGTTTATAATTCCGACTAAAAGATTCAATTCATCAATATTAAAAATTCCCCTGAGTGAATTGAGAATATTTTCTCTTAAATGGGGATAAACTTCCAGGGCTTTTTCTCCGGCGAAACCCTTTGACCGGAAAATAGATCTATCCTCGATGTAGTCTTTTACCAAATTTGAATATACTCTTAGTGTAAATGTGATCTTACTGAGACCGGCAGGATTTCTTATCACTTTCGGCATTTTAACCTCCTTGTGCCATTACATGGCGGTACTGAATATTATATTTCATATTTCTATTGTTGGGTGTTTTTTTAGCTTAGTTAAAAAAACACCCACTAAAATCTGTAGCAATTCTAATGCCAATGGATGGCAGACGTGCCATATTGCGGAACCACCTTTGTGAAAAGGTTTACAGGTTTATCGAAGTTGGTATTTTTATATAGTTGACAAAAATTTGTCACTTTTTTGACAAATTTTGGCACCAGGGGAAAAAGCTCGGTATGCGAACTTTTTTTTT
Organism: Candidatus Aminicenantota bacterium; assembly: GCA_023135565.1. Classification (GTDB taxonomy): domain Bacteria; phylum Acidobacteriota; class Aminicenantia; order UBA2199; family UBA2199; genus JAGLQA01. Next base: position 899 of record JAGLSW010000492.1, read on the forward strand.
CGATTGATTTACAACCCGGCACAATGAGTCCCATCATTCCAGGTAAGTGACTTCGACAGGGTTACTTTTTTGCGGCAAAATTGCCAAAAGGGTTGAAATTTCCGGCAAAGGCGTGTATACTGAGATTTCATTGATTGAATGGACCAGGTTGGTCTTTAACTATTGATTTTCTTGTGTCCAATTTCTGGAAAGCAGAAAGGTCGATGTTTCTAAATGGCCGATATATAATGATTTTCGGGCATAAAAATGGACGCAAAAGGTCTAAAAAAGGCCAAAAAAAGGCGGTTTTGGGTCGAAAAATGAGCAAAAAAGTCGTTTCAATAATTGGGCTTTACGCCCGATATATCGACAAAATCGTCAAAAGTGCTGTTGAAGTTGATGCCTCGCTTGATAGGGGATTGCGACCGCGAAGCCAACACAGCCGGTCGGAGTAACAACGAGTCTAAAAAAGGATGACCCGGTAGTTACTCCTGTAATTCCCGGTTTCCGATTCCTTTTTTCTTTCATTTTTTTTGCTGAAAAAACTTGACTTCCGATTTCTATTCGTTTATATTATCCTTTTAGATGGGAAACAAAATTTAGTTTTGTTTAGGAAATATAAAAATAAAGAAGAGGAGGCATTGCAGTTCAATGACCCTAACAACAAGAATCAGCGTAATTGTAATATTGTTACTTTGTTTTTCCCCATCTTTCGCCCAACAAAAACAAAAGGAGACAGTGGAAAGTCTCTCTTCAAAGATCAAAATATTAGAAGGGCAAATTGAGAATATTGATCGAGCCAGTGGTATATGTTCAGATTTTCTGAAAAAAGACTTTCAAAATAAGCTAAAAGAACTTGATCTTGTGGCGGAAAAAATGAAAACCGACCAGAAGGCTAACAACTGGATTTTATATGGCCTCGGTGCTGTAAATGTCATAGCGATTATTTACTTCTTCATTTTCCTTTCAAACAAAGCAAAAACAATCGGTGAGACTCAATTAGAAAAAAAATTCGATGAACTGTTTGAGAAAAAGAAAAGCAGTATAAACGGAATGATAGAAAAATATGATAGAGAGAATGATTTAAAAAGGGAAAAATCAATCCTTGTGATTAGTAAGGATAAGGATAGAATGGAATTTATGAAAAGATTTTTCGCAGATACGGAGTTCGATGGCAACAACGTTAAATACGAAAATATTAATGAAATAACACTCCTGAATAAGACAGACTTAGTTCTCTTTTACAACAAAGACAAAAATCTGGATCATAAAGAAATTTTAGATATAGTCGCGGAAACTAACAAAGATGTTGTGTGTTTCTATTTTGGGCCTGATAGACTCGATAGTAAGCGATGCAGAGATAAAGTCAACTTTGCCAACTCTAAAGTTCAACTCTATGGTAATCTTATCAATACACTAAAATATCAATCCTTACTTTGATAAAATGGAGATAACCGGATGAATGAAATAAGTTTTAAGTGCGAGGTGATTACCCCGATGTTCCTGCATGGGGCGGATGGCAAAACTCCTGAACTGAGGCTGCCGTCGATAAAAGGCAGCTTGCGATTCTGGTGGCGGGCAATTCATTATAATTTAGCAAACTTGAAAAAAGAAGAATCTCAAGAATTCGGAGGTAGTGACCAGGAAATTGGCCGCTCCCGTCTTCAAATGAGAGTAACGCATCCAAGAAATCTAAAGACGGGAAATGAGATTTCACCTCTTCCGCATAAAAAAATCAAATTTAAAGATCCAATCAAATATATCGAACCAGGGGAAACATTTACTGTAATTCTTAGATCAAGAGATGATATTGGAAATTACAGTCGATTGTTCCAACTCGTTTCACTGCTGGGAGGCGTAGGAAAACGGAGTAGAAGAGGCTTCGGCTCTTTTCGCATCATAGAGATCGATGAGAAAGGGTTTTCATCCGACGTCAAGATCGAATCGGTTTTTTCTCTTGTCGATAAAATCTCTCCGAAAAATTTTGTTTTAGATAAAGGAAAAATCATTCAGAAGAATCCCACTGTTTCCCCGGCCTATCCTTATATTAAAGAGATCGAGATAGGGAGAACACATAAATCCGCTGAGGGATTGTTAAGAAAAATTGGAGAGACAACTCACAAAAAAAATCCTGGTGGCTCCGTCGATTCCCTGGGATTTGCCAGGGGGCAGGACCGCCAGGCCTCACCGGTATATGTCACGATAACTAAAGATGCGGCAGGCGATTATTACCCTATCATTACTACCCTAAACACGGTGTTAAAAGGCAGCGGAACGATAGACCTAAATATACAAAGAGAATTTAAGGACAGAATATTATTATGAGTAACCATTTGATGATTTTTACCATCGGCCCGGTGCAATCATTTATTGCCCAGGCCAGGAAAACCCAGGATTTGTGGGCAGGAAGTTACCTATTATCTTACCTGATAAACCATTCTATGAAGCAACTTCTAAAAATAGGAATACCGAAAGAGGATATTATATTCCCCGATGTGGACTCCCCACTTCAAGATGAAATCGCCTCGCTGCCCAACCGCGTCCTGTTTTTTACTACCGAACCGGAAAGCACTGCCGCAAAATTAACAGAGTTTGTTAATGAAAAATTTTTGGGAATTTGCGACTTTGCTTTTGAAAGGTTAAAGAAAAAGCTAAAGGAAAAAGTAGAAAAAGAATTCAATGGGGCGGATTTTGTAAACCTTGTACCGCGGCAGACAAAAGGATTTATCAAAGACTATTGGGTGGCAGTGCCTTTTGCCGATGGAGCCGATTATGCTCAGAAATATGAGTCAGTCGAGTCTCTACTGCGCAGTAGAAAAAATATAAAAGATTTCGACCCCAGCGAAGAAAATGGTATAAAGTGCCCGGTATGCGGTGAACGTGAAGCGCTGTACCTGGAAGGTCAAAACAAAAAACAGCAGGTATTAAAATTCTGGAAAGAAATCTCTAACCAGATACCAAAAATAAATAGTAATGAAACCCTGTGTTCGGTTTGCCTGGGCAAACGGTTTTTTCCCGATTATCTTCGACAGGCGCAGGCAGATAAGCCTGAAGACCTGGGTACGGTAAACTTCCCTTCTACCGCAGAAGTAGCCTCTTCCGGTTTTAAGCATTCTTTAATCGTGAATAAAAAATACAGCGACATGGAGAAAATTTTCTTCCACCTGTTTGAGGCGACAGGGCAGAAAGGAAAACTGCTGCCTAAAAACCGGTCCGAATATAAAAAGTTCCGGGACCCGGCTCAGGTAATAGACGGCCATTGGCTTTATTTGGAGAATTATACAAAAAGAGAATTTAAAGCTTTGCTGGATGATGACATAAGGATAGGGAAATTTTTAGCTGCCGGTAAAGAGCTTAATGAATTTTTTAAAGCAAACAAATTGCCGAAAATTTCAAAATATTACGCTGTGTTCTTTATAGACGGGGATAGTATGAGAGACAAAATCTCCCGCATAAAAAGCAAAAACCAGCACCGGGAGTTTACCAAAGCCATGTCTGAGTTTTCAACCGAAGATGTCGGACGAATCGTGGAAACCGAACATTTAGGCAAGGTGATATACGCCGGAGGGGATGATGTGGCGGCTCTGGTGAATATAAATGATTTGCTCCCTGTGCTGGATAAATTGAGAACCTGCTTTTTAGAAAAAATGAGGAAAAAGATCGAGTTTATTCCCGATTCTTTTACCATGTCTGCCGGGGCAGCGGTTGCCCATTACAAGGCTCCTTTTTCACTGGTATTGAATTATGCCCGCCTCATGGAACAAGAAGCAAAACAATTCGATGACGGTAAAGGGCATTTAAAAAATGCCCTGGGTATCTATCACGGTGATAACCCACAGCGGCATCAACCGGCAGAGTGTGGTGTGCTGGGAACACGACAGCGGCAAACCCGTGGTGGGGCTAATTAAAGATTTAATTGATTCTATCGGAGACCGGATTATTTCAAAAAAATTCATCTACGTTCTTAAACAGGAATTTGAGATATTTTCACAGTCAACGTCTAAAAACCACAAAGACGACGAAATATTCTCAACCGAGCTAAAGCGTACCCTGAGAAGGTCAATCATAAATGAGCAGAAAGCAGCAGAAGTTGAGAAATTAGGAGAAAGGCTGAACCGCTTTTATGAAAGCAGCTTCAGCCGCGATCCGGGCAGTTTTATATCCTTTTTAGAAGTATGCAACGCTATAGGCCAGGAGATGCAGCATGAGGTTTAATATTAAACCCCTGGAAAGCTTTCTTTTCAGGGACGCCAAACCCTTTGAAACAGGTGATACTATCGCCGAAGGGATATTTCCATTTTTACCGTCTACCCTGTACGGGGCTGTAAGAGGAACGGTTTTAGCCCAGAGGAGTAAATACGACGACTTTCTTGCGGGAAAAGACCCTGAAATAAAAAAACAGGTCGGTACCCCCAAAAGCCAGGGAGATTTTTCTCTAAAATCTCAGTTCCTTACAGACGGAGAGAAGAATTATTTTATCACCCCCCGCGACCTGGTCTGTGACAGGAAAGGGGATAGCGACCGGCTGCTGCCCCAGGTCAAGGCGGCAGGCGATTATACCAGTGAAAAAAATGTCCGCGGCCTGGAGTTTTATAGAACCCCGGACCGCAGTATGGCGTATCCCGAAGAAAGCTGGCTGCATGATTTAAAGTCCTATTTAATGGGTGATTTCTCCTCGTTACAGGTTAAGAAAAAAAGTGATTTTTTTGCCATGGAAGAAAAAACCGGCATTGCCGTCGATAAAACAACCGGTACAGCCGAAGAGCATATGCTCTTTACCCAAAGGCGGCACCGGCTGCTCGAGGAGTATCGTATTTTATCCGATTTTGAAAGACTGAGCCTGTTGGATCCAAAGGGCATCCTGACAATGGGTCAGGACCGCAGACTCTTTGAATATGAATTAGTAAAAGCAGACCCGATTTTGTCTCCAGCAGAAAAAGAGGAAATCATTTCCAGGATCGACCGCTCCAAAAAGTTTAAAATTTTCTTTGCTTCCCCCGCGGTCTTTGCCAATGGCTGGCTGCCCGAAGGGGTTTCTAAAGAGGACTTTTCCTGGGAAATATCAAAACAGTTAAAGATCGAGATATACGCTGTTTTTTCCGGGGCCCCCGTATCTTTCGGCGGTTGGAACCATGTTTACCATATCCCCCGCACCATGCGCCGGGCCATCTCAGCCGGAACTGTTTTTTACTGCCGCCTTGCTGCCGGGGACGCCGCTGCACTGTTCGATCATTTTTTTGACCGGACTATTTCGGACTACAAAGAAGAACATTACGATAGACAGGGCTTCGGCCACACATTTATCGCAAATATAGATGAATAAAGGAGATATAGATGTATACAAAAAAGAAACCCTTATTTTTGATTATTGAAACTCCACTTCACGCCGGGAGCGGTAGTGACCTGGGGATCGTAGACCTCCCCATCCAAAGGGAGCGTCACACCGGATACCCCAAAATAGAAGCTTCCGGCATCAAAGGGCCGCTTCGTGATTTCTTTGAAAAAACCCTGCCAAACGATAAGCCGATTATAGAAGATGTCTTCGGTATAGAAGAAGGAGAAAAAGAGGGTCATGCTTCCGCGGTAGGTTTTATAGATGCCAGGATGCTTTTTTTCCCCGTAAAGTCGGTTAAAGGGATATTCGCTTATGTTACCTGTCCGGATATCCTGAAACGGTTTTTCCGGGATTTCGGGATTTTCGGTTTCCAAATAAAGGACAATAGTGGAAAACCCATAGACGTGAAAGAGTTAGGCGAGAATTCAATTTGTCAGGGAAACCGTATCGCGGTCAAAAAGAATGGGAATTATTCCGTGTTATTGGAAGAGTATGCATTTGAAGGTTGTACCGAGAACACCGATTTAGCGGCGTTTGCCTCCTGGTGCCGGAGCAATCTTAATTTTGAACAGGACTACTGGGCGGAGAAAATATCCAAAGACCTTTTTGTAATCGATGATGACACCTTCAAAGACTTTATCAATCTTTATATCGAAGTCATCGCCCGCACCAGGATAGACAATGAGAAGGGCAATGTGGTTCCCGGTGCGCTCTGGTATGAAGAATATTTACCCGCGGACACTATCCTTTATTCCTGTATGATGACAGCCAACCCTTTCATGAAAAAAGATGATCGAAAACCGCAAATCGAGGACGATGACCGGATCATGTCCTATTTATGCTCTCATTTCCCGAAGATTATTCAACTCGGTGGCAATGCCACCATCGGTAAAGGTATAACCCGGATAGTATTGTTCGACGGAGATGAGAAACAGCAGGACAGCACCCTGGAGGCCGCCAATGAGTGAAAATGATAAAATAACTGTAAAAGGTATAGACCGGCAGCGTGCTGTTTTAGCTTATGATTGTGTTACCGAAGTAGACGAACAGTCGAACGGCAAAAAGAAGAAGGAATACAAGAGCTACATCAAGAAAATGCCCTCCCTGATCAAAACTAACGGGTTAGGGCAGACGCTGGCATTTTATCTATCCAAAGCTGCGAGAAAGGACAATGCATATACATTTGTATTCGATCACATAGAGAAATACTTGAAAGAGATGAAACTCCTGGGACAGGATGATAAAGAAATGATCAAATTTATCATCGAACAAAACAGTGCCGACTACCGCTATATTACCACTGAGATTTTGGCTTTCCTGAATTGGGTGAAGCGTTTTGCCGACGGCAGGATTGAAGGAGAGGACCAGGAATGATAGATTATCATCAAAAAACAACAGGGGAGTACAAAACACAGTACTCTCAAACACAAAACTTTGCTCTAAAAGCCAATTATTTTGTGGATTTAAAAACAGGTGAAAATAAAAAAGACAGTGAGTGGATGGGCCGGTTAAAAAATTTTGACTCATCGATCCTGGTAGAAATAAAAAAGAATCTCACCTCTTTGCTGGCAGACATCTCTCTCCATAAACAGGTACAAGCTTTTTCTGCTGTGACTGATTCCCGTCTCCTGGTAGGGCTGGGTAATGCCCATATTAAAGAAACTTATCTAAATCTCCACCACATCTACGGCGTACCCTACATACCCGGAAGTTCAGTGAAAGGAATCTGCCGCCATTATGTTATCTCAGAAGTTTTAGACCGCTTTGGAGATAATTTAAACTGCCTGGAGAATCTGCTGCTCCTAAACGTCGAGAGTTTTTTAGACAGCCCGGACATCGAAGCAGATTTGAAAAAGAAGACCCAACATGAGGACGAGGTAGATAAAGAAAAGAAAAAATACTCCTTGAAACAGGAGACATTAACACAAGCAGTAGAATATATTTCAATATTGGTGCACCGGTTAAAAGCGGAAAAAAAAGAAGGCAAATCAAGCGCCGAAGAATCCGAAATAACCGAAAAAAATATTAACTGGACAGAGCTAGACTTAGCCCGGCGAATTTTTGGAAATAATGACCGGGCCGGAGGCATCGTTTTCTTTGATGCATTTCCGCAGGATTGCAAGATCGAGTTGGACATCATGAATCCTCATTATGGAAAATACTACGGCGATCAAGGGGGAAGAAAGATGCCCGTGGACTTTGATACCCCGGTTCCCGTAAAATTTGCCGCTGTCGGCAGCGGCGCCGCATTCCGTTTTGCCCTATCCAATCGAAGCTTTGGCCGGGACGATGATTTATTGACCCAGGCAAAAGAATGGCTGCAAAAAGCCCTGGAGAATCACGGTATAGGGGCCAAAACCGCAGTAGGGTATGGGTTTTTCAAAGATTTTAGGGACCTGTCTACAGAACTTACAGCCCAGAAAGAGGAAAGACTCCCTGAAAAAGACCGGCTGCTGCTTAGAGTCAACCAAAAGGATTTAGCAGCTATAGGACAGGTCATGGATAACCTGAAAGCCGGAGAGTATCCCCCGGACCAGGGACAGGATACCGTCCATGCCCTGGAAAAACTTTTTACAAGGAATGACAGTTATATCGATGGCGATCAACACGCTCTTTCAAGATTCTGCAATTTTGGATTTGCATTTCTCTCTCTCCATAAAGATAAGCTCTTAAAAACCGGCAGCCCGGAAATAATAATACAAAATCTAAAAAAATATGGCAGTCATAATCTCAGGGCTAAGATTGAAAAAAAGGAGAAAACAGATTCCATAAGCGGTAATATTGAAGGTACGCCACAGCAGAAGGAGATTTTAATTCTACTCAGTACTTCTTCCACAATAAGCAGTTTACAAAAAGCCTATGAATACTTATGCAATCTCTCTCCCGGTGAATCCTTAGAAATCCCAAAAATTATAGCCCGGGAGATGCAGGAAGTATTGGAGCAGCCCGGGAAGAGGTTAAGGAGAGATTTAAAAAAATCCGGAGATAAAAGCAAATACTTGCAGAAGAGTAACGAAATAATGAGAAAAAAATAGTTATTAAAAGCCAGGATGGTTTTTTAAGGTTCTTTGACTTACCTGTTAGCCCGTAGAAACTGTAAAATCAGGTTATTATGATGTCGCAATATATGTCGTATAGCTGTTTTAGGGCGGTCTTTTGGCCGCCCCAAAACCTCGCTATTAGATAGTTTTGAGGCGCGATTTTCGCGGCTCTCAAAACTGTTACCCCGCTTGATAGGGGTTTACGACCTCACTGACATTTGGTGTGGAAGCTTTACATTCGTCTCGAAACTGATACCTCGCTTGATAGGGGTTTACGACCTACAGACTGGGCTCGTGCAGCAAAAGGTCATGTTGCACTCAAAACTGTTACCCCGCTTGATAGGGGTTTACGACCAGTATTGTCCACGTGTGTTTGTCGTTGCCATGTGCTCAGAACTGTTACCTCGCTTGATAGGGGATTGCGACTAGATGGTGGCGGTGGTTTTAATCAAAAATCGATCTCAGAACTGTTACCTCGCTTGATAGGGGATTGCGACGTTCATATCCGATATGCTGGCAAAGAGACTAATGTTGTTGAAGTTGATACCCCGCTTGATAGGGGTTTACGACACATCGATTTCCTTTCTGCCGTTGTGGTAAAAAAACCTCAAAACTGTTACCCCGCTTGATAGGGGTTTACGACCATCTGGCTGGTGGCGGCGGGTGTCGAATCTGTCGCTCAAAACTGTTACCCCGCTTGATAGGGGTTTACGACTATCATTTCGCATCGAATATCCCAAAAGTCTTCCTCGAAACTGATACCTCGCTTGATAGAGGTTTACGACCTGCTTCTGCTAACACCTTAGCGGTCACAGAAACGCCTCGAAACTGATACCTCGTTTGATAGGGGTTTACGACAAAATCCAACTATCAGCCCCTATAAAGGAGCCATTCTCAAAACTGTTACCCCGCTTGATAGGGGTTTACGACTTGATTGAATATTCGATGGATACATCACCGTTGATGCTCGAAACTGATACCTCGTTTGATAGGGGTTTACGACGGACCTTGGGATCTAAATTCCGATAAAACTTGACCCTCAAAACTGTTACCCCGCTCGATAGGGGGTTACGACCCAAATCATTAAAGGGTACAAAAACAAAACGATCTTGCTCAAAACTGTTACCTCGCTTGATAGGGGATTGCGACAGTTCTCCATGTGTACCACTTTCCGAATCTTCATTGCTCAAAACTGTTACCTCGCTTG
>JAGLSW010000493.1 GCA_023135565.1 Candidatus Aminicenantota bacterium
AAAAGTTTAATCAAAACTTTTCATGAGCGATACGTTTTTTTTACCTGGAAAGCGTCTTTCATTGGCTATGAACGCCCCTTATCGGGCGCCCATCGCTGATTTGCCCGGACTTTTTATTCAACCATGATGTTGTGAATGGCTTTGGTTAATTGCCTAAAAGTATAAGGCTTTTCGATAAAATCATTGACTCCCAACTTCAAAATCCCCTCTACCCGCTCGTCCCGGCGGAACCCGGAAGCTAAAAGAACTTTTACCTCCGGGTTGATAGCTTTCATCTCTAAATAGGTTTCCCGGCCCGATTTTTTCGGCATCTGCATATCTAAAAGCACCAATCGTAATTCCCGGTAATGCTGCTTAAAAAGCTCCATGCCCTGCACCCCATCTTCGGCGGAGATTACATGATACCCGGCTTTTTTCAGGATCTTGACGGCAATTTTACGCATGATGGGTTCATCATCAACCACTAATACTAAGCCTTCTCCTAACAATATTTCTTCATCTTCTTCCTGCTTCACGGGGCGGGGTGGCTCTTTATATTCGGGTAAGTATACGAAAAAAGTGGAACCTTTCCTTTTTTCGGAATTCACATCCATAAAGCCTTTATGCTGGTTTACGATATTGTAGACCATGGATAGTCCTAAACCGGTGCCGCTGCTTTTTACTTTGGTGGTATAAAAAGGTTCGAATATTTTGGAAATAGCTTCGGGTTCTATGCCTACACCGTCATCCCGGACAACGAGTCTCCAGTAGTGAATCTCTTCCGCGGCCGGGTGATTTTGACGGAACCGGCGGTCCGCGTAAATTTTTTCGACGGAGACGGAAAGGGATCCACCCCAGTGCCGGCCTTCTTCTTTCATGATGGTCATGGCATGGGCGGCATTTACACAGAGATTTAAAAGTACCTGCTCTACCTGGGTGGAGTCTGCTAATACGGGGGCCGCTTCTTCAAAAAAGTGGAAATGCAGTTCGATGCTTTTATCGAAAGTATTGCTGCAAATATTCATTACGTGGCGGATAGTGGTATTCAAATCCACGGTTTCAAAGATGAGTTCATCTTTGCGGGAAAGGGCAAGTAAGTGCTTGATAATATCTTTTGCCCGGCCAGCCGATTCTACCATATCGTCTAAGTATTTTTCGATCTCAGGGCGGTCGGGCTCCTCTCTTTTTATTTCCATCTGCAGCAGGGAGAGGGAACCGGTGATGCCGCCCAGGATATTATTAAAATCATGGGCCAATCCACCGGCCAGGGTGCCGACTGTTTCCATTTTTTGGGCCTGGCGCAGTTGTTCATCTTTTTTCTCATATTCGCTGAGATCGGTTATCATGGCAAAAGAGCCTTTTTTGATGTTGTTTTCCAGCAGCGGTGTGGCATTGATCAGGCAGTAAACCGGTGTATTGTCCGGTTTGCGCAGGGTTAAGCGGTAAGTAGTGCTCTGCTTTAAATCATGGAGGATAAATTGCTTACTGCTTGACTCGTTGTTCCCGGGGGCCAGCAGTTGGGAAAAATTGCCGGCCAATAACTCTTCCTTAGTGCGGCCCGCAATGGCGCACATTTCCGGGTTTACCGCGGTTATTTTTCCCCCGGGGTCAAGCTCTAAAAAACCCTCTTTAGTGGTCTCCAGGATGGTCCTCACTTTCTCTTCCGCCCGGGTAAGGTTTTCGTAGATCAAGGCATGCCGCAGGGAAACCGCTGCCTGGGCTGCCAGGACTTTTAAGGTTTCCTGCCGAGGCAGGGAAAATAATTTGAGGCTGAGCTTGTTTTCTAAGTAGAGGACGGCAGTCAGGTTATCCTGGTGCACCACCGGTAAACACAATAGGGACATGGGCTGCTGCCCGTGGATGTAGGGATCGGCGGAAAAAGGAGATTCCGCGGAGGAATCATCCAATACCACTAATTCCCTGGTCCTTTCTACATAGCGGATAAGGGACCGCGGCACCGGGCTTTCTTCGATAGGGATAGACTGGAGAACTTCTATTTCCTGCTCGTCGCTTTTTCCTTGAGCTTCTATAAACAGGCCGGCGTCTTTTTTTAGAAACAGGATAATTCTTTGGGCCCCGGCATTTTCCATTACGATCTTTATTAGTTTGCCCAGGAGCTTTTCCATGACGATCTCGCCGGAAATGGCATGGGATGCTTTGAGGATGGCATCGAAATCTAAGCTGGCGGTGGTGCTGCTGTCACTGGCCGAGCCTTTGCTGCGCGGTTTTTCACCCGCGGCGGAGGCTGTGGCAACCAGTTCGGGATGTTTGTTTTCCAGGTCTTTTACTTTGGCTTTTGCGCCCCATAAGGTGTAGAGGTAATGGGCTTTTTTCAAATATAAAGAGGCCACATCCTCTATGCCCCGGCGCCGGTAGAAGCCGGCCGCGCATTCGTTGGCCGCGGCTTCTTCGTGGAGAAATTTATTCTCCCGGGCCAGTTCGATGGCCTGGTGGTAAAGCGCCGCCGCTTCTCCCACTTTGCCCCGCAGGCTGTTTATGCCTGCTTCGACCAGCAGGTATTTATTGTGGAAATTTTCCGGTGCATGAGTAGACCAGTTTTTCATCTTTTTTTGGTTGCTCTTCAACCGGCGCAGGTATTTTCCCTGTTTTTTCCTGTTTACCAGCGGGAAAGCGGCCAGCAGGGCCAGGGAATAATAGAAATTAAATTCTTTAGTGTGAATATCGCCCACAATGGATGCCACGAATTTCCTGCCTTGCTTTGCCACTTCGGCAGCTTCTTCGAAATGGCCGAAGAGATAGAGTAGATAGAGTCGAACGATAGTGTACATCCCCAAACGGGTCATGTTGTTATCTTTGATCCACCTGGAGACAAAACCGATTCCAGGGCCGATCTCCCCGGTTATTAAACAATTATCTCCTGTTTCACCGGATAAGGTGTGCGTCATCAGGCACCATAATTCGATTACCTCGACAGCGCCTATTTGTTGGAACCTGATAAGTTCCGGCAGATACTTGCCGCACTCATTTTTTACCTTTGAAAGAGATTCCCCGAGATAAAACAGCCTGAATAAATAATTATCTAATGAATGGGAAGTAAAACTGCGTATCCCGATCTCAACGCCGCTTTTATAAGACTTCATAAAAGACTCGAGGTCGCCCCGCATATGATTTTTCCAGTGATTAATCCCCGCTCCGTATACATAATAGGTTTTAGGTTTCAGCTTGTAGGCATCAAATTTCTCCACCATTTCCAGTCCTAAGCTGCCTAATTGATAACCCTGTTCGATACTGCCCAACAGGTCACACAACACGCTGCCGAAAACAGCGAATGCAAATGCGGCATATTTGCTGATGCCCTTTTTTAATGTCAGGTTAATGAGTTTCAGCACGATAAGGGGGAAGTAATCGGGGTCCGTAACGTAGGCGGGTTCCATACAGGCGGAAAGAACCCGCGCCGTGGCCAGTTCCCGGGGATCGTTCAGTTCCGGGAGTGCGGATAGGGCCGACGCTCCTCCTTTTATTTTAATCCTGGTATAAACCGCGGCGAATTCTTTCAATATTGCCGATTTACTTGCTTTTTTGGGCATGCGCAGCCCCAGCATTTTTAAAGCCTCCCTGCCGAATTGTGTGGACTCCGGGAATTTTTGTTGTCCCATGCAAATATGCATTTTAATTTCATAAACGTTGATTTTATCTAAAATATTTTTTGCATTTTCAAAAACAGCGGCAAAATATTTTTCTGCTTGCGCATTTTTCCCGGTCAGGTATCCCACTTCACCGGCTTCGGTATAAAGCACCAGCGCCAACCGGTAGTCTTTTTCCCAGGCCGGTTGGCCCAGGCCGGTAAGAAGCGTTATCCCCTGTTGAAAAAAGCGGTATGCCGCACTGTAAGCCGCGGCTGCTTTTGCTTTCTGTCCGGCTTCGAGATTTCCCCGGGCCAACCGGACTTTCTCCTCTTCGTCCAGTAAATCCCGGGCTTTATTAAAATGGTTGGTCAGGTCGAAAATATAAGCGCGGCTGTGTTGTTCTTCCTCTTGTTTCTGGATAATCCTGCCGATTTTTAGGTGCAGTTCTTTTTTTTCTTTCTCGCTTATTTTCGCATAGATGGCTTCATGCACTTTGTTATGGGAGAATTTCCCATGGTCTCCTATTTTCAAAAGAATGCCTTCATCTATGGCATATTTCAGGGACGCGAAAAACTTTTTAAAGGGTATTTCCGCTGCCTGCGCCGCCATATGCATGGGAAATTCGACGCCGATGCAGGCGGCAATCTTTAGAGCTGAAAGTGTGTTTACCCGCAGTCTTTCCAATTTGCCTGTGGTCAGTTCCACCACATTGTCAGTGATGGCGGTCTGTTCGATACGGGGCATATCCCAGGTCCACTGCTGATTTTTGAATTCGATCAGGCCGTCTACATGTAATTTTTTTAAAAATTCGTGGATAAAAAGAGGATTACCGTCGGTCTTTGAAAAAACGATGTGGGCCAGGGGCTTTGTTTTTTTAAGCGGGCAAAACAGGATGTCGGCTAAGAGTTTATTGATTGCCGGTTCTTCTAAGCCCGGTAGTTCGATTTTCCTGCGAATATAACTATCTTTCTTATCTTTACCGGGAGTTTGCCATTTCTCTATGAACCCGGAAAAGGGAGACGAACTATCCAGCGCCTCGTTTCTATAAGCGCCAACCAGTAAAAAATAGTTTAATTCAGGGTCTGACAGTAATGCATCGATCAACTGCAAACCCATAGCATCCGCCCTATGCAAATCATCCAAAAAAAGAATTAGGGGGTGTTCCCGGTGGGCAAATACTTTGATGAAATCCCTGAACACCGTGGTCAGCCGGTTTTGTGTTTCTAAGGGGGGGAGCGGCGGTACCGGGGGCTGTTTGCCGGTGATTAACTCTAACTTAGGCAGTGCGTCGATGATGATCCGGCAGTTATTTCCCACAGCCTTTAGTATCTCTTTTTTCCACTGCTGGAGGCGGTTACTCTTTGCCGTGAGCAGTTGTGCCGGCAGCGCAGAAAATGCCCGGATAATGGCGTTGTTGGGAATGTTTCCCGGGGAGCGGTCATATTTCCCGGAGATAACGAAGGCCCCTTCCCCGGCAGCCGGTTTATGGAATTCATCGCAAAGGGCCGATTTACCGCTGCCCGCCGCTCCTGGGATGAGGAGCAGCGCTTTTTTTCCTGCTGAAATAAGGTCGAGCAGTTCAAAAAAGGCCGCGGTTTCTTTTTTCCTGCCGTACAGCTTTTCAGGCACTAAGAACCTATTGGAGATGTCATTTTCCCCGATAGTAAAGGCATCGATTTTTCCTTTAGATTGTAAACGCAGGTAACACTCTTCTATGTCTGCTTTTAAACCGGCTGCGCTTTGATAACGGTCTTCAGCGTTTTTGGACATCAGTTTCATGATAATCCGGGAGACCACCTTCGGCACTGATTTATCTATTTCATGTGGGGGGAGGGCTTTTCGTGCGATGTGGGCATGGACCAATTCCAGCGAATCATCCAATTCAAAGGGGCGTTTCCCGGTCAACATTTCATAAAAGGTCACTCCTAAGGAATAGAAATCGCTGCGATAATCGATGGAACGGTTCATCCTGCCGGTCTGTTCCGGGGAGATGTAAGACAGGGTGCCTTTTAATTTTTCCGGTTCTATGGCGTTTTCGGTTTCTTTTTTTACCAGTGTGGAGATACTAAAATCGATGATTTTGACTTCTTTTGTTTCCGGGTTAATAAGAATATTGTAGGGATTGATATCCTTGTGAATGATATTGCTGCTGTGGATAGCGGCGATTATATCCACTAAGAGCGATACGATGCGCAGGGTATTTCTCAAATCCACCTTATGGGAGCGAAAGTACCGGGCCAGGGAAATGGCGTCGAAATCTTCCATGATAATAGCTTTGCCGTAGCCTACATTTTCCACGGCGTAGTATTTTATTACGCCCGGTATATCCAGGTTTCTGCATGTGTTGTATTCGTACTCTAATTGTTTTAATTCTTCGGGTGTGGGGTATTGGGCTTTTAGATATTTTGCCACCACCGGCAGGTCATCCCGGTTCCTAATTCCGCTGTAGATCCCGAAATGTAAATTTTCGTAAATTTGTTTATTAAAACGGTATCCTTCTATTTTAAGCATTGGCTCAAATATGTTGAAAACTTAAACGCATTTTATACACCCAGACCGGTAAATGAGCGTTTTTCAAGTCTGCACTTGAAAAACGAACCACCTACCGGCGGCAAATTTGGATTATGTACAACATTTTTTCTATACAGCGCCATAAGCGCTTTTTACCGCCATATAACGGCATAACCAGTCTCCATGCATCTATTTTTATACAAGACGAAAGGAATAATGGGTTGATATTCCAGGTTCATGAAATTTATTATAGCATGAAAACCTTATTGATAGCAATATAATTTTTGAATTTATTTCGCGCTGCGGGCTTGTGATTCCCAGCTTTTTTCCGCACCCCCTGTTGACATTTGTTCCTATTTTGATATACAATTCGATCCTGGAGGTTTTATAATGGGAAAAAAAATAGAACGAGAAGGAGAACGCTTGAGCCGGGAAACAGGCATCGACTTCAAAAAATATTACAAACCGGGATTGGTAGAGAAAATCGGCGAATTAATCGGTTTTATCGGCAGTATACGATCGATTTTTTTAGGCTATTATGCTGTGCTGCTGGTAATCGTTACTGCGCTTTGTACCTGGTTTTTTCTGCGTGATATGAACATCGTCGGCATTGTGCTTTTCTTCATTTTCGGAATTCTCTTCTGCGCCGGAGCCGGAACTGCCCTGGCTACCATGAAGTTGGCGGAGAAAGTAGTTGAGGACAGCAGCGATACAGCGGTACTGATGTTGGACTTTGCCAAAGAGGTAAGACACGACATATCTAACGTGGAGAGCAAACCCGGCTTCAAAATCGCTTATTCGGACCTGTTGAAAGGTCTATCGTTTAATGTATTTATCCCGATGACCAAACAGGTCATCAAGGATAAATTGGGCTTGTTTTCTAAGCCGGTTATTTATATAGTGCAGAATGCGCTTTTTTATTTCACCAATTTTTTGACGGAAGCCATCGACGAAAAAGGCGGTGAGATTTCAGCCGTCAAAACCGAAGCGGAAGCCGGTAAGGAAATCGAAGCTTTCGATAAGTCCATAGACAGCGTAAAAGAAAAGATCGAACCGCTGGCAGATTCGGTGACCGGCAAGCTCAAAATACCGGCCAGGGTGTTGTTGATTTTATCTATCGTTATATGTTTACCTATCCTGCTCGTCATATTTTTGATCTTTTAGGGCGCTGAGCGGCCAACTGGTGGAAATAGAGCTGTGAGGAGAATGATTTTTTAACCGAAAAGTTCAGCGTGAGAACCGGTTCTCTCGAATATTATCGTGTCTCCCTCTATTTTATATACCAAAAGCCAATCCGGCTCCACGTGACATTCCCTTCTATCTTTTAATCCCCCTTTCAATTTATGGTCTTTGTGTTTCCTGTCTAAAGGCTCTTTTTTAGCGAGTGTAGTCATTACCGACTTTATCTTTTTTAAATCTTTTTCCCCCCTGGTGGCCTTTATTAGTTCTTTGTTGAATTTATGAGTGGTTTTCAGCTTTAACATTCTCTTCGATATAGTTGAAATAGGAGTCGAGACTTTCCCACTCGGTTAGGTTTTTTCCTTCATCGGTATCTCTCATCACCTGGAGGGTCTCCTCATTCGGGACATCGTCTTCGAAAGGCAATCTTTTGAAATCCTTTACCTTCCGGAAAAATAATCGAACTGCTTCCGCGGTTGAGATTCCGAGTGATTTGAAAATAGCGTCAACTTCTTTTTTTAACCCTACTTCTAATTTTACATTAATGTTAGCTGTTTTTGCCATT
Source organism: Candidatus Aminicenantota bacterium (assembly GCA_023135565.1). Lineage (GTDB taxonomy): Bacteria > Acidobacteriota > Aminicenantia > UBA2199 > UBA2199 > JAGLQA01. The sequence goes on from JAGLSW010000493.1 coordinate 7,822, forward strand.
TTTACCTCGGTTTCATTGTAATACAAATCCTGTTTTTTTTCAACAAAAAAATGAAAAACTTATTTACAGCCTTCAACTATCATCACTCATAAATTCATCGCTGTACCTGTTGATGTTCCGCGGGGGGCATGGTATAATGCCCTAAGGAGCAAAAATGACAGCACACGACAGCGACCCACGCAAAAGCCCGGAATGGCAAGATGCACCTATAGCGCTCAGATAAAGTAAC
>JAGLSW010000494.1 GCA_023135565.1 Candidatus Aminicenantota bacterium
TTGAACAAAACTTCTTATAATTTAACAGCGAGAAGCGCTCACACGCTGCTCCTTCTATCATGGCTATAGACTTTATCAGAAAAAATTAAAAAGCGATAAAATCCAGAGGCTGATGTATAAAGGCTATAGTCATGATGTCTGATAGTTATTTAATAGACCTTTTTCTTCCAGAAAAAGTCTATTAAAACTATCGTGCGTACAGGGAAAAATTTTTGTTTAAAAAAAAAGGGCCGGGAAAAACCCGGCCCATAACTTTTAAGGAGGTTTGAATCTAAATCGCTGCCTTTTTTCGCTTCTTTTCTTTATCTAAGGCTTCTTTTAATTTCTCTGCTTCTTTTTTATAATGATCGCGCTCCCTGCGCAGTTTTTCTATCTCTTGCTTGTATTTTAACAACTGCCTGCTGTCAATCTCCGCATCGTTGATAACAATCTTGTGCCGGCCAACGGAAATTTTTGCCTGTTCCTTTATCTGACGCAGCTTCTCTTCGTCGAGACTGATGTTGAACTCCGCCATCTTGTCCCGGAAATCATCGAAGAAAACCGCGAATTCCCTTTTTTTACCGGGAACCACTTCCATTTCCTTGACCATCCCACCGCGGTATAATGTAAGCTTTACCGCTTCTTTATTTTTTAGTTTAGATAATACTTTTCTTAAATCGGTAACTTTGCCGGTTTCTTTATTATTGGCCCGAACGATGATGTCCGCCGCCTTGAGACCGGCTTTCCCGGCGGCGCTGTCTTCATGAACCTTCGAAACCATCAAGCCGCGGCCCTCTTTTATCTTAAACTCCGCGGCCAACTCGGGCGTCAACGCCATCACTTCTATCCCCAGGGCGCGGGAACCGGAAAAATTAAAGATATAATTTTCCACCCCGGGTATGGATTCCCACTTTTCCGGCACGGTGACAACGCGGTTTGACCCGGTTGAATAACGATAGCCTGTTTGCCCCGGTTTGCTGTAAAAAGATACCCGGGGAATTTTGGTTTTGGTTTCACCGATGGTGGTGGGCATCATTTTTTCAACGCTGCCCCGGCGGATTTTGATTTTTGCTATCTGGGCGGGGCGCAGGGAGCGCACCACTTTACCTACGTCGTTGGGGCTGGCGATGCGCTGCCCGTCTATGGCTATGATAATATCTCCCTGGTGGATGCCCCCTTTAGCAGCCGGAGAGCCGGTCACCACTTTAACGACTTTCACCTCCTTGTCGGCGGTAAAGTCGATAGTTACGCCGAGCCAACCCTGTCTTAGTTTACCGTATTTTTTTAAATCGGCGGCAATCCTGTTTACTTTTCCTGCCGGCACCGCATAACACAGTTCTTTGTTCCTGGTCCTGGGGCTTCTCATGAGCAGCTCGGATTTATGGTCTTTGAAAGTATAGTCGGGATTGCGAACAAAACCGAAACGGCCGCGAATGACACCGATGAGTTCGCCTTTCCTGTTGATTACGGCTCCGCCGGAAGCGCCGGGCGCCACCGGGGCGTTAAGCAGCACTTCGTCTTCTGAAAAACTGCTGAGAATACCCTGGCTGATGGCGGGGAATGTTTTATAAAAAGCGCCTACTAAAGCGATCCAGTCGCCCACTTCGTATTTTTTGGCTACCTTAACAGGGGTGAGCGCCTTGCCTTCTACTTTAAGCATCAAAAGCGCCGATTTATAATCTTTCCCCACTATTTTTGCCGGGTACTGCTCGCCGTTGACTGTACTGACATAGATTTTTTTATAGGGGTACTTGATAATCACGGTGTTGGTGATTACATGGTTTTTATCTAAGACGATACCTGTAGCCACATATTTTTTGTGATTCTGGCAAATGACTTTCACGATAGAGGGAGAAACCTTAGCCAGGGCTTTTTTGACTTCCTTCTCCGCGGCGGCGATAGATTTCTCTGCCTGCAGGGAAGAAAAAACCAGTAACACGATAAATATTATTAACATTATTTTTTTCATAGTTTACTCCTAAATAGTATCATCATCCTGGTAATATGCCACTTGCTCGATGGCATAATTCGTCTGGGAGTCGGAGGATGCGAAAATCACATCCTCCATTAGCGGAATCTCCTCTTGCTGAGTCGATTCCTGTTGAGCAATGAACTGCTTATTCGCCGCCGGGTTTTTATCGAAAAACATACTGTGGGCAAGAAACAAGAATCCTGCCAGGGAAAAACCGGCAATGGCGGCGGCGATATTCCTGCGGACGGTTTTCTTTTTTTTAATTTTGGCAAAAACTTTTGCCTCGAAGTCCTCGCTGAGAGAAAGGTTTTCAACGCGGGAACTATTTTTATATACACCGAAAGTTTCATTTAAATCAGGCATGGGTGCCTCCATTTTGTAGGGCGAATTTATGTTTCATTTGCTGCCGGCCGCGGAAAACTAAGGATTTAACCGTACCTATGGGTTTTTTCAGGATGTCGGCCATCTCCTCGAAAGAGAAGTTGTTCAACTCTTTCATGACTAAGGGGATGCGGTATTTATCGGGCAGCACTGCGAGCATTTCTTGCAAAATTATTTCGTTCTCTAAAGGTGGTTCAAAGGAGTATTCGGCGTCGTTGACGTCGGTGAGGGAGAGCAAATTTTTTATTTTTCTTTTGCGGAATTCCGAGCGGGCTAAGTTGGTGGCGATTTTGTAGATCCAGGGTTTGAGATTGTCCGTTCTCAGGGACCCGGCTTTGAAGTAGACTTTAACAAACGTGTCCTGGGTTAGCTCTTCGGCCAGTTCCCTGTCGCCGACCATCAAATTCAGGTAATTAAAAATTTGGCTTTTATACATGTTCATCACCTCTTTAAAGGCATGCTCGTCTTTTTTTTTTAGCTTATCTATTAAATTTTTCATTGCTCACACGTTCTTTAAGATGCGATATTTGTGTAAAAGGTTGCAAAAAAAATTGGTTTTTCCACTTTTACACATAGGTTACTTCTTTACCAGGGATTCCAGCTTTTCGAAAAATGAAACGATATCTTCATGGATTTCGCTTTCCAACATATTGGCTGCGATAGTTTCTTGATTAAGTTTCAAACCGGCCTTCGATTGTTTTAATTGCTGGAATAGTGACGTTTCTCTTTCGAATAATATTTTTTTGCCGTTGACTACCTTGAAGATATCGGCGTCTACGGTTTTCCAGTCCGTTTTTTTAGGAAGGCTTAAATTTTGCGATGCGAAAAAATCCCGGATTGTTTCTTTCATATCCTGGTTAAATAAATTATACTCTTCATTTTTCCCTACTGTCCTGTGCCAGGCATCTTCAACCAGCAGGTAGTTCTCGATATTCTTTCGTTCCCATTCGAAAAGCGTTTTGTTCCCGGGACCAGGATGAAACGCTTCTTTATCTGTGTCGTAATCGAAGAGCATGAGCCGTTTCACTTTGGGGACGATTTGCCGCAGCCCGGAAAAGTGCTTATCTGCATCTTCTTTCATTTGGCCTTTATTTCCACCACCCATGACTTTGGAATAAAATTTATTCAATATCCCTTCTTTTCCCAAAGTTTGGGCCCAGGCTCTCAGGATTCTATCGTCGCTGTGGCCCTCTATGTACAGGATATAGGGTGATTCTTTGACCCGGGTGATTTCCAGGTTATTGACTTCGGAAAGGGCGGTGATGATCTCCGGTTTTGTTTCCACCCTGGTTGGTTTAGCCATTAACACAGAAATAATGTTAGTTGGGTTTACCCCTTTGATTAATTCTTCCGAATGAGTGGCGGTGATGAACTGGATATTTTTTTTTTGTGTCCTACTTTTTAAAAAATCGAGCATCTCCCTCTGCAAATTCGTATGCATATGAGCGTCGGGTTCGTCGAAGAGGATGGTGGTCACTCCTTCGTAACCATACATAAAGGCCAGTATCGTCAACATTTGATGAAAACCGCTGCCACCGGCAATTATATCGAATTCTTTTTTCCCCTGCTTGTCCTGCTTGTAATTGCAGGTGATCTGTGTGTCCACCCCTTTTTCATAAAGCGGGGCTAAAATGTCTATAGAAAATAGTCTTTCGATGATTTCCTTAATCTCTTGCCATTCCGGATTTTTCTTAGGAGGCAGCGGTGTGTCCTTTCCATTGGTGTCGGTGGTGGTTTTATCCACCACCCGGTACAGTAAATTCCTGAGTACGCTGCCCGGCTGCGCTTTGCCCACCTGTTTTTTTAAGATGCTGTCATCACGCCATTCCTCGGCTGGTTCTAATCCTGAAAAAGGGGGCACATAGACAATGCGCGGCAATTTTTGATTTTCATCGAGTTCATTAAATTTTTGCCATCCGCCGCCGGGAGTAGCATAAACCGACTGCGGTGAATTGTACCTTAATAAAATTGCGAATTCTTCTTCTTTTCCTTCATGGTTGCCCCATTTCACAATAATCTCGATATAGATAAATTCCAGTTTTTTTTTGCCTTCTTTTTCAGGGTAATGCCTGTCTGTTTTATTGGTCCAGAGCAAATTAAACGCAGGCAGCGGCAGTGCGGTAAAGTTCGGTAATACGATCTGGATACCTTTGCTGCCTTTTCGTTTACTGCGGTGGAATTCATCGACGCAGTACTGCCAGATGGCCAGGGCCTGTAATATAGTGCTTTTCCCGCTATTGTTCATGCCCACCAACAAGTCGAAATCGGTGAATGAATAGGTTTCATTTTCGATACTTTTAAGATTTTTTATGGTGACACTTTTAATCATCGGCTGCCTCCGCTAACATTTTTTATCGTACCTGCAAAATAAAAACAAAAAGAATCGCTTCGCCGGGGTTATTTTAGCAGTTGGGGGTTTGTTTTTCAAGCCTGCCAATTTCTTGCCTCCGGCGGCCCTGCCGGGGGCCAAACTTTTGTAAAAGTTT
>JAGLSW010000495.1 GCA_023135565.1 Candidatus Aminicenantota bacterium
CATCCACCGTCATACATTTGGTAATCCACCTGGGGGATAAAACCCAGGTCAGCCCGGAACTTTTCATTTAAATTCTGGTAAATGAAGTACCAATACATGTTTTTCGAATTATGGAAATAATATAGGTCTAAGGCAGTGCCCCAAAAATCTTCATCAGGTTGGGCATAATCAACGGAAACCTGGTCCGGGTACCGGGTTTGAGAACCGAGAAACTGCACCCTGATCCTATCTTTGGGCGTAATCCTGAGATCTAAATCGAGGCCGCCTAAGCGGTTGAAATAATCATCCCCTTCCCGGTCCGTAACCAGAAACCCTATGGTTGACGATCTCCCGATATCGCTGCGGTAACGGGCGACTGTGCCGAAGGTGTTCATGGAAAGCGATGTGGTCATCGAATTCTGGCTACCGGGAAAAATCAGGTTGGTGATACTGTCCTGGGCAGTAAAAAATCCGATAGCGCTTCTCCCTGTCTTGCCGCTCAGTTTTATTCCCCAATCGGGGTCGGCAAAAGCACGGGTATTGACTGCCAATAGCCGGGTATTAAATATGCTGAATCCTTCGGTGAAGAAAGGACGCCTTTCCGGGTAGTAAATGGCGAATTGGGTGTTGACGTCCAACAATGCCGCATCAGCTTCCACATTGGAAAAATCGGGATTAACAGCCGCATTCATCGTTAAATTGGGACTGATACTCCAACGGGCGGAGATTCCGGGGTGCGCCTTTACTTCGTTGGCTTCAAACGGCTGTTCTGTGTAAGCGGGGCGCTCCTGGGTATAGATTGTCGAAAGGGTAGGGTCAAGTTCCAGCCCCTTGCCCTGGTTGGCGCCTTTAAAGCCGATTATCCTCACCGCTTTACACATACGGCAATTATCGTTCCTGTCTACGGGGAACAGGCAAATGGTATGAAATGAGCCGCGGGGATAACCACGCATGGCTTCCAGCCCCCAAACCTGTCCGCCTTTTACTTCCTGGAAACGGAGGGAACTAAAAGGTATCGCCATTTCCACTGCAAAACCCCAATCGGTAATTTTCCCGGCCGAATCCCAGATGGCGTCCCACTGGTGTCCGCCTCCGACCGTACTTTCGATCATATCGGCCTGGACGCCTAAAGGGTTACAGCAGATACTAAATACACGGCGCGAATCGTTAAAAGTGTCGAAACGAACCGCTACATAATCGTCCCCGGGAAAATTGTCCCGGTCGGTGTAGCGGGCCCTGATTTTAGAGGGTTCCGGGTCATAAGCTTTGAACGCTGCGTAAACATGACTGTCGCTGTAAAGAAGCAGTAGTTCCGTCTTGACCGGCGGTTTGACGTTAGTGCCGGGAAAAATTTCATAATCGAGGGTCAGCGCTAAGGCGTTCTCCCAAACCTCATCATCGAGTACGCCGTCGATTTTCACTTTCGATGTGATTTTAGGCACCGGGTGGGGAGCTTTCCCGGTGTTGTCTGTTACCGCCAATTTTTCCATGGACAGGACCGGCAGTGTGAGAATTAAAACTAAAAACACAACGACAACCGGTAACATTTTTTTAGAATTTTTTTTCATAATCTTTTTCCTCCGATTTTTTATCTTACTATTTCGCTGCGGCGACCGGCGTTTGCAGTGAGGCATGTAAAAAATATCTTTTGTTTAAGGCAATTCCCATTTTTTAAGGGAGTTTGATTTTTTTTGTGATTTCTAACATACATTTTTTTCTCCTAAATATTCAAGGCTGCGGGTATTTTTTGTCGAAGATATGAACTAACGCTTCCCCCAATCGTTTCTTGAAATCAGCGCTGTACCAATGACCGGAACCGGATATAAGGGAACGGTACTCGAACTTCGCTTCCTGTAAAATTTTTACCAGGGTAGTATGTTCTTCATGCTGCTGCTCCGGCGCGGGGAGAATAATAGTGCCGCTCAACCCCCGCTGGCCGGCCAGGCGCAGGGATGCGGCGTTCAAATCAACGGGAATTTTTCCTCCCGGCTGCAGCGCTACGAAACCGGCGGCTTCGGGCACACTATTAACCGCTGTGTCTAAGGCTGCCATGCCACCCTGGGAGAAGCCCCCGAAAATGATCTTTTTCTTATCCACCGGGTATTTTCCCATTAATTTTTCCAAAATTTCTTTTATATCTTTCCTGTTTAGCTTCACATCGTCCCAGCCGAATTTTCCCGGGCTGATTACTTGCGAAGATTGAGCCAGGACCAGGATAAATTCCCTCTTTACCAGGTTGCACCGCCAATGTTTACCCAAATCCGGCAGCGCTTCATTCCAACCGTGCAGTACGATTAAGAGGGGGTATTTTTTCTTGGGGGAAAAGGAGGCGGGCGTGGAAGCATTAAACTGCGGTTTCGTTTTCGCGGTTAAACTTGCTCTTAAACGGCTGTTTTCCGCCAGGATTTTTTTAAAACGCTCGAATTTTTCCAGGGGCTGCCAAAAAGCATGCCCGGGCCAGAAGGGGTAGGGGACGTTCCTTTCCAGGCCGTATTCGAAGGCGGCGAGACTCTTTTCATATTCCCCGGTCTGCATATACAACTGCCCTAAGGAGAAGGTAATATGGTACACTTCCCCGGGGAAGCGCGGCAGCGCCTCTTCGTAAAGTTTCGCGGCATCAGTGAATTTTTTCTGCCTGTATAACTTTGCCGTCTTTCTTTTGATTTTATCAAAGGTCATGGTTTCCTCCTTTTCTTCCCCGGAAATCCCGGGGAAAAGAATAACCACTGCCAACATAATCAGCAGTATTTTTTTTAGTTTTTCCATTTTTTTCTCCTCGGTGGTTTTTCTTAAGCGGTTACCCTTAAAAGAGAACCGTCCGCCAGTTTTGCGAGTTTTCCCATATCCATTTTTATAATTTTATCCGCCACATCGAAATAATGGTCGTCATGGGTAATGGCGATCACGATTTTGCCATCCGCTTTCATTTTGGGCAGCAGTTCCCGGTAAAAGAACTTCCTGAATACCGGGTCCTGGTCGGCTGCCACTTCATCGAAAAGATAGATGGGGCTGTCTTCTAAAAAACACTGCAGCAGCGCCAGCCTTTTTCTTTGACCGCCGGAAAGGTCGATGGTGCTGAAAGAATTTTCTTCTAATACTACCTTCTCTTCGAGACGCAGTAAATTTATATATTTATAAGCTTCGTTTTCTTTCGATTCCACATCGATATTGTATAATTTTTCAAATAAATGGTAATCGCTGAAAACCGCCGAATAATATTCACCCAATTGATAATTGTCGAGGAGTTTGCCGTCGATGGCGATACCGCCCGCATCGGGAATGTAAAGACCTGTCAACAGTTTTCCCAGTGTTGTTTTACCGCTGCCGTTGCCGCCGATTATAAACAACACTTCACCTTTTTTGACTTTTAGGTCGATGGGGCCGACACTGAAGCCTTTTTCATTTTTCACTTGATATTCGTACTTCAAGCCTTTGACTTCGATACTCTCTATGGTTCTCTTTTTGACTTCCAGGTTATCCACTTCGTCGGGGCTGATATTCCCCGGCACTGCTTCCATAAACTCCCTGACCCGGTTCCAGGATACTTTGGCACGCAAAAGAATGGGGATGGAGTTCAGGATAGCCGTAATCGGCCCGATCAAGAAGAGCAGCACCATAATAAAACTCATCAAGGTGTAGGTGGCGACGTCGGGAAATAACCGGGGGATGCCGAAACCCAATAAGCCTAACACCAACATCAACATGGATTCACCGACTAAGAAGGCATTCACAAACTTAATAAGAGCCATGCCGATTTTATCGCGAAAGGTATTGCATACGATATCTATGTCTTTTTTAAATTCTTTTTTCTTGCTAAATTTCAGGCTTAATTCTTTAAAACCGTCGATTAAACCGTTCACCAGATCCATATAGGCATTCTGGGTATCCCGGCCTTCTTCGAAGAGGCGCATGGATTTTCGACTGACAAAATAGTATAAAGTGGCAATCAAAAGCACCACTGCGGATGTTAATAGCGTGGCGGTGAATGCGATGGATGCCAGGTATACAAACACCGTGAGAGTGGTAACAACCCCGGTGGTCAAATTAATAACCGTATTGGCGGCATTGGCTATTTGTCCGGTATCATCGCCTAAGGTTGCCAGGACCCGGCCCGATTGTATTCTCTCGAAGCTTTGATAAGAGGTGTAGCAAATTTTTTCGATTAATTTCAACCTCAAATCGAATACGACATCCAATGTAATCCGGATCATTTTTGTCTGTAAAACTTTCCGGCCCAGGATATACAGGAAAAAAGCCAGGCTGAAATAATATAACTGGTAAAATAATCCCCTGGTATTAAACAAAGCATTTGTGACCAGGAAAATAATAACCGCGTTGGAGCCGCCGGAAAGCAAGCTTAACACCAATACCATGGGCGCCGATTTCAAATATTTATTTTTATGAGGCAGGAAAACGGAAAAAACAAAATTGACAAACATGATAGCCAACAAACCCAGGACGGCAATAATAGCAGCATGGATACTGACCGGCGACCAGGCTATAAAAGTATCCCAGGAGACATCCCTGACAGCCCCGGGCACAAAATATATACCGATGAGGAAGGGGATAAACACCAGCAGTCCCAGCGCCAATTTACCGGCTTTTTGCAGGGTGAATTTTTCCCAACTGCGTTTCTTCTTGATCCCCCCCCAGGCTATGGACAGGAAATAGAGCATGCAGCATAGGATAGCGAAAGCGAAGATAAAAGTAACCACCGATGCGCCTTTGTCCATGGTATTGCTCCCGGTTTTGGGTTCCACCGGTCCCCTGCCTCTCAGCATGTTTAGCACATTGTAACCGATCAGGTTGGTATAATCGCTGCTGGAATTGCAAAGCACTACAACGGCTATCTTTTCTTCCGGCACCATACTCACATAAGCGGTGAAATTGGGATTATTGCCCGCATGATCGACGATGCCAAGATTAGATACATAAGCATACCAGCCCATGGCATAAAGAGAAAAGTTGATATTGTTGGGCAGCACCGAATGATCCGGCTGTTGGGTTTTTTGCATCAGCGGATACAAGTCGCTCTGCTCCAGCCCTAATTGGAATTTCAACCATTCGGCCATATCTTTTGCGTTGGAGACCATATACCCGGCGGGATTATTGCCGCGATAGACCGGGGCTTCATACTCCCGGGGCTCAAAAAAACCGATCTTGTAACCTGTGGCCATATCCCCTAATTTCCTGGCCGCGGTGACTCCCGCCACAGTGTGGTCCAATCCTAAGGGGCTGAGAATGTTTTTTTTCATATATTCTTCAAAAGATAAACCGCTTTGTTTTTCTATGACTGCGCCGATAATGTCATAATTTACCGTGGCATATTCGAACTCTTGCCCGGGCATGCGGTTCAATTCAACGCCCACGACATTCCGGGCGGTTTGCTGCAGCGCGTCCTTACCGGCTCCTTCCGGGATTTTACTGATGGTATTAACCGGTATACCGCCGGTTTGGTGCAGTAACTGGCGCAGGGTGATGTGGTGTTTCTTTCCCTCATAGGTTACATAAAAACCTTCCAGGTAACGGGAAACCGGGGCGTCTAAGTCGATCAAACCTTCCCTTTCTAAGTGCAGCGCAGCTAAAGCGGTAAAGGCTTTACTGCAGGACGCCAGTTCGAAAAGGGTATCCGCCGTCACCGGCTTCTTTTTTTTCACATCGGCATAACCGAAGCCTTTGATATAAACCGGCCGGTCTTTCGGGATCAATATCAAACTCAAACCGGGCATGTCGCCTTCTTCCATCAGGTACGACACGCGGGCTTCGATGGCTTCGAAATCCACCTCTTTACCGCCGCTTTCCTCTTCCGGCTGCACAAAACCGGGAAACGCAAAAATAAACAATAAAATCAAAATACCGACAAAACTAAAAAATCTTTTTTCTTTCATGAATTCTCCTAATATATCCTCTGCAATTTTTTTCAATGGATATTGCCGTATAGCAAATTTCCGGGGCCTCTTCCCGATTGGGGGCGCCGGTCTTTTACATTTCGACGTTCTCCTTGATCAGCCGGGCCAGTGTTTCCACATTGGGCGAAGCTAACATAGTGTCATGATTACCGGGGGAAACCAACATCTTAAATTTACCGAAGGTGTATCGTTTCATGAACCTTTCGGCAAGATTGTAGTCGCGTCTCTCTTCGGCCCTGATATCCACTAAGTCGCTATCGATAAATCCGGCCACCATGTTTAGGGGGTGCACTCTAAAATATTTATTCATCATTCTTTTTAAATTTATTTTGGCTTTGGTTTTGAGCTGGACCGCTTCTTCCGGCAAGACTTCGGCTTTACCGCTGTCGCCCCGGTATTCTTCATACTCTTTTATTAGGTTCTCAAAGCGCTTTACCGCCGGGTTTATATAATCTTTGCCCCGGAAAGGATGCCGTAATTTTTTTATTTTCCGGGTCAGGTGGCTTAAACGCCCTTTCACCCGGTAATACCTGAGCACAAAATCGGGCAGCCAGGAGGCCTCATCCAGCATTATCAATGTTTGCACCGGTATGCCCATATCTTCCATTCGTTTTACCGTTTCAAAGGCAATCATACTTCCGTAACAATAAGACATAAGGATATAAGGGCCTTCGGGCTGCACCTCCCTTACCTGGTCGAAATAATCGGCCACCAAATGATCGAAGGTGGGGGGGAATTTGGTGCGCCGCGTCATTCCCCTGGCTTGAATACCGAACACATTAAAATCATTTTCCAACAATTTTGCCAGTTCTTTATACTGGTAAATCATACCGTGAAGGGGGTGAAAGATAAATATATTTTTTTTGTTCCCGCCTTTATTCATTTTGACGATACATTCTAATTTACCCAGAGTTTCCTCCTGGAGGATGTTTAACGCCAGGTCCCTGACTTTTGTATAAAGGAAGAGATTGCTCATAGAGATATCCTGCTTAAAGGCCTTTTTCAACCGGCTGACTACTTTTAAGATGTTGATGGAATTCCCGCCTAACTCGAAAAAATCATGGTTGATGCCGATCCGTTCAGCATCGAGTTCCAATACCTCAACCCAGGTTTCGATTATTTTTTTCTCGATTTCGTTGGTGGGAGGTTCGTAAGGCGTGCCGGTATCGCTCCCTTTGGGGTGCGGCAGGGATTTGTAGTCGACTTTTCCATTGGGCATCAACGGCATCTCTAACAACTGCAGGAAATAACCGGGGATCATATATTCGGGCAATTCAACGGATAAATAATCCCGCAAATCCCCGGGATTCAAGGTTTTTTCCGATGTGTAATAAGCGCACAGGTATTTATCTTTATTTTCATGTTCGCCGCTGGTTACCACCGTTTTTTTTATATCCCCATGGTTTAACAGTAGTTTTTCCACTTCCCCGGGTTCCACCCGGAATCCCCTTATCTTAACCTGGTTGTCTATCCTCCCCAAAAATTCCACATTGCCGTCAGGCCGCCAACTGGCCAGGTCGCCGGTGCGGTAGATCCTGTCACCGGGCGCGAAGGGATCGGCGATAAACCTTTCGGCGGTTAGTTCTTCCCTGCCTAAATACCCGCGGCCCACCTGGATACCGCCGATTAAAAGTTCACCGGGAACGCCCACGGGGAGTAGTTGATCCTGTTGATCGACGATATAAATCCGGGTATTCAAAACCGGGGCGCCGATAGTGGGTAACTCGGGTATCTCACCCGCCGGGTCCACTTGCAGGGTGGTGACCACATGAGCTTCGGCGGGGCCGTAATGGTTGTGTAAAAAGATACGGTTTTCTTTTAGATACTCCCGGAAGCGGCGCGAAACCACAACCTGTTCACCGGCTGTCTGGATATGCCTTATACAAGGAGGAATCAGGGCGATATATTCTTCCTCGCTGAATATTAACTTAAGAAAAGACATCGGCAAAAATACCGTTTTTATCTCGTTCTCTTTTATTAGCTTAAATAAGGCCGGGATATCGGTGCGGGTATCTTTATCGATCACATAAATGCAGCCCCCGGTAAGCAGGGCGGCGAAAATCTCCTGGAATGAAGGATCGAAACTGATGGTGCAAAATTGTAGAATCCTGCTATTATCGATATTTGTATGCGTAATATGGTGCCGCATCAGGTTCACTAAGTTGCGGTGTTCCAGCATGATGCCTTTGGGTTTGCCGGTGGAACCGGAAGTATAGATCACATAGATGAGATCGCTCCCTTGATTGATATATTCGAGATTATCTCCGGCTTCGGAAGAGTAAAGGCTCCCGTCGCCGATATCCAATACTTCCACCGAAGAAGGAATAAATTCATTTCCACTCATATCCCTATTCACCAATAGCAGGGAAACGCCGCTGTCTTCCAGCATATACTTCCTGCGTTCCTCCGGGTACTCGGCATCGATGGGCAGGTAGGCGCCGCCGGCTTTAAAAATAGCCAGGAGACCCAGCACTAACTCCGTGGAACGCTCCACCATCAAACCGACCACGCTGTCCCGTGTAACCCCTTTTTTTCTTAATACCCGTGCCAGTTGATTGGCTTTGCTGTTTAAGCTGTTGTAGTTTAGCTGCTCTTTTTTAAATTGCAGCGCTCTACTATCCGGGGTCTTTTTTACCTGCTCCTGGAATAAGCTGTGGATAGTCGTCGCTTCATCACCGGGAAACTCTTCCTTTAAACCGTTAAATTCTTCTAAAAGCTGCTGTTTCTCCTCCGTGGAGACAATGTCCAATTGCCCCACCGGTATGTTTTCGTCCGCCAATACCTGTTCCAACAGCAGGACAAAATGACGGGCGATACGCTCTATACTCTTTTTGGCATACACATTGCCGTTATATTGAAAACGAAGCGTCATTTCGCCTTCAGGCACAACCATAATATTGAAATCATAATGAGTATGCTCATATATGCCGAACCCGGACACCTGCAGCCCGGGAGCATCGCCGCTTTCTTTTTTATCTACAGCTCGATCGATCTCTTTTTCGACGGGGAAATTCTCAAAGACCAGGATGTGGTCGATTAAATTCTGTTTTAATGAAGAAAAGCTCTGAATCTCCACCAGCGGGTAATAATGATGGGGTTCGCCCACCACAGCTTCCCGATGGACTGCTTTCAAAACCTGGTTAAAGGAGGTATCCGACTGCCACTGAATACGTACCGGGATAGTATTGATAAACAAACCTACCATGGTTTCCACTCCCGGTATCTGCGCGGGACGACCGGAAACCACAGCCCCGAACAGGATATCCCGCCGGCGATTGTATCTGCCTAAAAGAATTCCCCAGATCGTCTGCACCAATCGATTCATGGTTACATTGTTCCTGCCGGCCAGTTTATTCAGGGCGGCAGTATCTTCTCTGCTCATACGACAGATAACCGTCCCGGGATCATACCTGTCCCCCCTGAGCCCGGAGGCGTCTGGGTTGGGAATTACCGGGGCTTCATCATAACCTTCTAAGCTGTGTTGCCAATAATCTTTCGCTTTTTCCTTATCCTGTTTTTGCAGCCAGGCAATATAGGTGGAATAAGGAGTAACCGCCCGCAAGCGCGGCTCCCGGTTCTGCCGGAAACTATTGTAAAATTCCCAGAAATCGGCTGTTAATATGCCGATGCACCAACCATCCATAATGATATGATGGTAACTCCAAATAAATTCATAATCACCTTCCGCTACTTTTAAGATAGCAACCCTCATCAAGCCATCCTTTGTCAGGTCAAATAAATTGCCCCGGTCTTCTTTTTTGAATTCCCGTAAACGGGTTTCAGCATCAGAACCATTTTCAGCGGCTGTTTTTTCCGCGTCTTCATAGTAAAAAACAGCCTCTCTCTCTTTTAACACCACTTGCAGGGGGCGGTCCGCTCCTTCGATGGCAAATACAGTGCGTAATATGTCGTAACGTTCGAGCAGTTCAACCAGGCTTTTTTTGACAATATCCACTTCCAATTTTCCCTTGAGCCTGTAGGACATCTGTTCAAAATAGGCATAGGAAGACGGGTCCCGCAGGGAATGAAACAACATGCCTTCCTGCATGGGAGTGAGTGGATAAATATCTTTTATTCGTCCTTTAGTATCCATAGCTAATGTCTCCTTATTTTTTTGCTATTATTTAAATATTTTCTTTTGCTAAATCTTAAAAAACCACCGGAGGGCGGAAACTAAAAACAGCATCTTTTCCCAATTCTTTTTCTAATTATAGCTGGGTTATTTAATATCCGCTACCAGGTTATCTAAGGCGGCCAGCGAATCGAAAGATAAGTTATCATAGGTCATATCGCTGGGGGTCAACTCTTTCTCCTCACGACCGGCACAATAAGAGATAATTCGCAGCAGTTCTTCTTTATAATTTTCCAGCAGTGTTTCGATAGTTTCTACCTTAAAATTTTTACTGTTATACCTGACCGACATACGCAGCCTCTTATTGGCAATCGAACCGGAAATATCCAGGTCAAACCTCCTCTCCAACATAGGAGACTGGTCTGCCCCGGGAGATTCCGCCGCCACCTGGAAATCCATTTTCCGCACATCATCATCAAACTGTCCTAAATAATTGAAACTGACAGCCGGATTTAAACTAAAAGTGATTTCCTCTTTATTAGCCGCTGCAGTCAGATATTTTAATATACCGTATCCTATGCCGTTATTGGGCACTCGGTGCAGGGTTTCCTTAACCTCTTTTATCCTCTGGCCGAGGGCATCGCCTGTTTCACCGGCTGTAGAAGAGACATCCAAAATCACCGGGAATTCGCCGGTAAACCAGCCGATCGTACGGCTAATATCTATATCTGTGGAAATGCTTTCACGGCCATGCCCTTCTAAGCCCACCAGCACCCGGGGACATCCGAAGCTGCTTCCGATTGCCGCACTTAGAGCAGTTAACAATATATCGTTGATCTCCGTACCGAAGGCCTGGTTAACCCGGGTCAACAACTTTTCCGTTTCCGCCTCTTCTAAAGCGAAAGATAAACCGGCTGTATCTTTTACATAATTATGAACATCCCCGTCAAAATCCCGCGGCAGCGGCGGAACTGTTATGCTTTCCAGTCCGGCCCAGTATTTTTTTTCTTCTTTTAAAAACTTTTCACTGTCCGCGTAACGTCTAATGGCTTCGGACCAATTTGTGAAGGAATCTGTTTTTAAAGGCAGTTCAAAGGATCCGGCATTGCCATGCTGCCCGTACTGCCGGAAAAGAGCAGTAATATCCTCGAACAAGATACGCCAGGACACCCCATCTACCACCAAATGATGAATGACAACCAATAGCCGGTCTCCGTCATCTAAGCGGAACAATCCTAATTTCATTAACGGTCCTTTTTGCAGGTCGATACTTGCCTGGATTTTACCGGCTTCCCGGGTGAGCAGTTCTTTGCCCTTTTCACTGCGGCGAAAATCGAAGACCTGCAGCGACAGCGGGGCGTCACCGTCCTCCCGGTTGAACTGGACAACGGTTCCGTCGCTATTTTTTGTAAAGATCATGCGCAGGGCGTCATGGTGCTGCTGGAGCTTGAGAAATATGGCTTTCACTGCCTCTTCTTCTAAGTCCGCGGCGCTGTAAAACATCACTGCCTGGTTAAAATGATGGAAGTGGGGCTGATTTTCTTGCAAATGCTTTTTCTGGATAGGCGTTAAGAGCACCTCACCGGAAACCGGGGATTGATCCGCCACCCTGGAGGTTTTTTCCACATGAGGAGCTAACCCGGCAATAGTGGGATACTGGAAAATATCTCTCATGTCAACTTTATACCCGGCGCTGTTCATGCGCGCCGACACCTGGATGGCTTTTATAGAATCACCACCGGCCATAAAGAAATTTTCTTTGCTGCCGATTTTTTTAATTCCCAGGACGTTCTCCCATATCCCCACCAGCATCTCCTCGATCTCGCCGGTAGGGGCTGCATAATCCGCATCACTGCTTAGGCTGATACCTTCCGGCGCCGGTAAGGCTTTACGATCTATTTTCCCGTTTTCCGTTAATGAAAACTCGTCGAGGAGAACAAAATAAGATGGAATCATATAATCAGGTAGTTCCCTGCCCAGATATTCACGAAGTTCGGAAACCGAAATCCCGGGGACGTTCTCATCCGGCAGTGCTCCCGTTTCTTTAGGTTCCGGGCTTAGGTCTCCCTGGTCTACCTCTTTCGCTGTGTTCTCCGCCGTTAAATATGCGGTCAAGTACTTATCTCCCCTGTCTCCCGCCCTGGCCAGTACCACTGCTTCTTTTATTTGTTCGTGTTTTCGTAACTTGATCTCTATTTCGCCTAACTCTATGCGGAATCCCCTTATTTTCACCTGGTAGTCTACCCGGCCGGAGAAATCTATATTGCCGTCGGGCAGCCAGCGAGCTAAATCGCCGGTACGGTAAAGAGTAATCGGTGAAGAGTGGCCGGTGAAATTGCCGGTAAAGGACTTAAAAGACCTTTCAATAAACTTCTCCGCCGTCAATTCCGGACTGTTCAAATAACCTCGCGACACACCGTCTCCACCTACAAGCAGTTCCCCGAATACGCCGATGGGCTGCGGCCGGTCATATTTATCTACGATGAAAGCGGTAGAATTACTAATAGGTTTCCCGATAGGAATATTCTCGCGGTACTCTCCGTCGATCAAAAATGTAGTTGAAAAAGTGGTATTCTCCGTGGGGCCATACCCGTTTATTATTTTTAAGTTCCCATATTTGTTTCTTACCTTCTCGATATGCCGCGGCGATAAAACATCGCCCCCTACCAGGAGATATTCAAGGGTAGAGAATATCCGGTAATCCTGGTCGGTCAATTGATTAAAAAGCGGCGCAGTAAGCCATAAGGTGGTAATTTTGTTCTCTTTTATGGTCGATTTTAAACGGCCGGCGTCCAATATAACTTCATTCTCTACTAAGTACAATTGCCCACCATTAAGCAAAGCGCCCCATATCTCGAAGGTGGTGGCGTCAAAGACAGGAGCCCCGGTTTGCAATATCCTGGTTTTTGTAGACAACTCGATATAATCGGGGTTCATAATTAGGCGGGTGACGTTCCGATGTTCCACCAGCACTCCTTTCGACTTACCTGTAGAACCGGAAGTATACATTGCATAAATTAGGTCTCCCGGTTTACCGGCATTCTCCAGTTTTTCACAATCACCCCGGTATAAGGAGTTATCGTCTAATTCCATACACTCTCCATTAAAAATCGCTTTCTCCTTTAAACTTTCTTGAGTTAAAAGGATACCTGGGTCGGCGTCATCCAGCATATCCTTTATCCTTTTCGGTGGATACTGGGGATCAACCGGCAAAAATGCGCCTCCTGCTTTCAGGATACCCAATATGCCCAATACCATTTCTATAGACCGTTTTACCATTATAGATACCAGGGTGCCGGTTTTTACCCCCTTCTCTCTCAGCAAACGGCCCAACCGGTTCGATCTTTCATGCAATTCACGGTAGGTGAAAGCCCCGCGGGAGAGGACATCCCCTGCTTTTAAAACATCCGCTGCGACGCTCCCGCCACGATCCTGGATTTGCACCACCGCAACATTGTCAGGCGTCCTTTCTACCTGCTCCTCGAACAATTCTCGAACGGTTTTTTCCCTGGGATAATCCACCGCCGTGTCGTTAAATTCATACAACACCTTTTGCTTCTCATCATCCGGTAAGATTTCAAGGCGGCCGATTTCTTGTTCCCTATCTTTTAAGATAGAAGAAATAACCATTTTAAAATAGGATATAAAACGCTTGACCGCTGCCTCCTTAAAGAGGTCGGTGCGGTATTCGAGAGAGAAAAAAATCTTCCGCGCGGTTTCGAAGGCGCTGAAAGTGAGATCGAATTTTGCTGTATCCACTTCGAGCTTATAAGAGGTCTGCTGCGATACTAAAGCTCCGTCCGCCGCCACCTGCCGGGAGGTGATGGGGTCTAAATTAGCCAGGGTAAACATCACGTCGAACAAGGGATTGCGACTGGTATCCCGCCTGGGAACCACAGCTTCGACTAAGTCTTCAAAAAGATAATCCTGGTTTTCAAAGGCTTTGATAGTGCGTGTTTTCACTTCTTGCAAAAAGACGCTGAAACTCTTTTTTCCCTGGGGATTGTTTTTCAAAGCCAGAGTGTTGACGAACATGCCCATAATAGGCTCTAAGTCCGCATGACCGCGCCCGGCTGTAGGTGTGCCGATGACGATGGTTTCCTGGCTGCTCAACCGGCTGAAAAACACATTTGCCGCCGCTAACAATACCATGTACAGCGTGGCATTATAATCGCCGGCCAGTTTTTTTAATCCCTGCACATCTGCTCCACTTATTTCGAAGTTTAAAGTGCTGCCGGCAAAGCCCTGGACAGCGGGCCTGGGAAAATCGGTAGGCAAGTTCAAAACCGGGATTTCCCCGGAAAACTCCTCTTTCCAAAAGGCTGCTTGGCGCAGCATATCGTCGTTTTCCCGCTGCCGGTTCTGCCACTGTGAAAAATCTCTGTACTGCAACTGCAGCGGAGATAGCGTCTCACCTGCATAAAGCCGGGCAAAATCCCTTTCCAGCACCTGCTGCGATGCGCCGTCGGATATGATGTGATGCATATCCACTATTAAAAGATGTGAAATTGCAGTGGCGGTTTCTGCCTTTATTTTTATTAATCCTACCCGGAAAAGAGGCGCGCCGGAGAGGTCGAATGGACGGATGAAACGTTCAAAAATAGTGGCCGCGGTTTGTTTTCCCTGTATAATTTGCGATTCGTGATTTTTTCCACCGGCCTCGATTAGCTCATGGCATTCGATTGCAAATTCCACATCTTCAGGCTCGTGTATTTCCTGGGCCGGTTCTTCATTTATTAAGTGAAAAGAGGTACGCAAACTCTCATGCCTGCGGATTAATTTACGGAAAGTGGCTGCCAGTTTTTCGCTATCTATTTCATCTTTAAGTTTGACCACCTGCTGCATATTGTAAACCGTGCTGTCCGGTTCCATTTGCTGGAGGAGATACAGTCGTTCCTGGGCGGAGGAAGTCTTATAATAATCCAGCTTTTCCGCCTTTTCGATGGACAAAAATCGCTCTTTTGTTTTCGTTTTTATGTACTCCGCCAGTTCCCTGATAGTGGGAAAAACAAAGATGTCGGAAACTTCTATTTTAACTTCCAACTCTTTGTGCATACGGTTTACCAGGGTGATGGCACTTAAGGAATGGCCGCCTAATTCAAAAAATCCCGCGTCGATACTGATTTTCTCGTACTCCAGGTTCAACACCTGCGAGTAGGTTAGCGCCAGTTTA
>JAGLSW010000496.1 GCA_023135565.1 Candidatus Aminicenantota bacterium
CCATATCCATAGGGTTGGCATAAGACGCATCCACGGAACTGAACTTTCTTAGTTCCGTCACCGTTTTGGGGGTTAATTCCGGCATGTCCATACCGGAATTGATCAGCGCATCGGTGGCTAACACACCCGGTCCCCCGGCATTGGTAACCACTACCACCCGGTTCCCTTTGGGCACCGGCTGCGTGGATAAAGCAGCGGCTACATCGAATAGTTCTTCGACAGTATCTACCCGCATCATGCCGGTTTGCTCGAACAAAGCGTCTACTCCCACATCGGTGCCGGCTAAAGCGCCGGTATGGGAAATGGCGGCTTTTGCTCCTAACCTGGTGCGTCCCGATTTTACAGCCACAATCGGTTTAACAAGGGATACTTCCCTGGCAATCCGGGTGAAATTACGCGGGTTACCGAAGTTCTCTAAGTACATCAGGATAACGTCGGTGCCGGGATCGTTCTTAAAATATTCCAACAAATCGTTTGAAGATATGTCGGCTTTGTTCCCGATGGAAGCCATCATCGAAAACCCGATGCCCAATTTCTTGGCGTGGCTCATGATGATTTCACCCATTGCTCCCGACTGGGTGATAAACGCCACCTTGCCTCTCATAGGGAATGTTTTACCGAAATCCGCCTTCAAGCAAACCTCGGGGTCTGTATTTAAAATTCCGAAACAGTTAGGCCCGATCATGCGCATATTGTTCTCGCGAATGACTTCTAACAGGTCATTTTCCCGTTTTTTCCCTTCAGCGCCCACCTCCGAGAACCCGGCGGAAATAACGACCACCCCTTTCACGCCTTTTTCAGCACATTGTTCCGCTATTTTTTTAACGATCTTATTCGGTACGATAATAAAAGCCAGGTCAACGGCGTCGGGCACATCGAGAATAGTGGAATATGCCTTTATGGAATGAATCACCGAATAATTTGGGTTGACCGGGAAGACTTTTCCGTTAAACTCGGAACTCAAGATATTATGTAAAATTTCACGGCCGATACTACCTTTGCGCCGCGAAGCCCCTATCACCGCAATCGAGCGGGGGCGAAAAATATAATCTAAATCATGTTTCATTGTAATACCTCATTATAAGCCAATCGTAATTCTCCGAATCTCTTGGAAATACTATTGATTCGACGTCCATTATATCAAAAATAACGAGTTATTACAACTCAGCGGTGGGCGCCAGCTCGTTGAAGTGAAAATCAAGCGCTTAAAAGAGCAGCAGTTAGAAGAGTTTTTCCTTTGTTCGATCAAACGGAAAGCGCGGGAATGGCTGCCGGGTTTGTGGAACCGTTATTTAGCTTGAGGTACCGCTTCCACAAGCCGAGTAACGATCCCACAGAACAAATAGCGGTTCCACGAACTGGGAAACAATTCCACGAGACATATTCGTCCCCGGTTTTGGCAGATGCGGAGGCTGGGGGGCTGGCGCTGGATGCCGCCGCCCCAGCCCCCCCTGCATAAAGCACATTTTTCAAATACCCAAAATCAAATTACTCGGAGATGGTAAAATTGCTGTCGCTTTTATCTGACACAAAACTTGCACTTACAATTTGTATTTTATAATAATTACCTCCCACAACATCATCTATATACCACCCATAAGAGCCATCGGCAGGGGTAAGATTACCTGCTATCTTTTTTTGATACTCATCAATATAAAGTAGGTTTATTCTCAACTTTTGGGTTACCCCCGGGGCTTCCCAGGTGATTTTCTGAGCTGTCCATATCTCCCAGTTTTCTCCACCATTGGGAGATAGGACATTGATCCCCTTTATGTCGAAAACATTGCACACATCAGAAATACCAATCACCGGATCTTTGATTATAATTGTATAATTATAGCCAGGGGGCTGATTGGGACCACTGCTGCACTCTCCAACTGTCCAGGGATGTGGACTCGAATCCGGAAGCAAATTGTTAGCAATATTACACTTAAATAGCCCATCTTTCTTGAGGTTTATCTTCAAATTATTCGTAACTTTATGGCAAATCCATTCAATATTTACAGAAGTGTTAGGGTCCAGCAGCTCTCCGCCAATAGGATAGACAAGGGCTATGCCGGTTATATCAAAGATATCACCGACACCGCATACTGTTGTCCCAATTTCTTCGATTTTGATATAATAATCCGGTCCAGGATAGGCTATCACACCTCCTTCGATCTGCCCCACTTGCCATAATGTTGACCCTTCGTCTTGATCGGGAGTTAAACCATCTTCAATCGTTCCAACTTCTATTCCATTTTGCCATAAGGTTATTTTCATACCACCCGTGATCCCATGATTCTTCCAGGTAATATTTTGAGTTGTCCCATAACCCCATTCATCGTTTAATACTGGTGCGGTAACAGCAATGCCGGTTATTTTAAAACCACAAGTCGTATCGGAAACAGTGCTTAATTTTTCTTTTACCTTTATTTTATAGTCCGGGCCGGGCCGTACCTGGATGCCACCTACTAATTCTCCAACCACCCAGTCATAATAGCCTTGAGCATACGGGACAGCACCTACAATGGTGCCCGAAATTTCTCCATCAAGCGTTATCTTTACATAATTTGCCACATTGTCAGTCCCCCAGGTAATACGTTTGGTTTCCTCCAGCGGCCATGGCGCATCACATGTAGGCGCGGTAACGGTAATCCCGTTTAAGTAAAAAGAATTGTCACTGGTGTCGGTAATCGCAGTTCCTATTTCTTTAATTTTAATCGTATATCCTCCTCCAAGAGCAACTGGATTGCCATTTGCAAGATGCCCGGTTTGCAGCCAAGTATAACTCCCTGGAGCAGGGTCGACACCGGTGGCAATAACTCCAACCGACACCCCATTTCGTAATAAGCTTATTTTCATATTGTTCGTCAGTCCTAATGACGTCCAGGTAATTATTTTTTGCCTGCCAAAACTCCAAACTTCCCCACCGTTGGGCGATTCAACTACGAGGAACTTCGGGGAATTTAGTTTTGTGACAAAAGCGTCGGCATTGCTGTCGCCGGGGTCCGGCATATATTGATTCAAGATGGGGAAATTTGTACTGGCTGTATACCCGGTCACATAGGCGCTGTTTCCACTGCTGTCTACAACTATACCCCGGCCAAAATCGTCGCCACCGATGCCTAAGCCGGTATCTCCTAAATAGGTTGAATACAGCAGGTATGATGTGCCTGTATCATGAATTTTTAAGCGGGTTACAAAAACATCCGCATCCACTTGATTCGTTTGGTATTGATTCAATGTGGGAAAATCCGTGCTATATGTTACACCCGTAACAAAGACACTGCCGATACTGTCTACAGTTATACCAAAGCCTTCATCCTGTGCAGTGTGGCCTAAGTATGTGGAATAGATAAAACTGTTAATCCCGCTTTGGCTCGTATCTATCCGGGTGACAAAAGCGTCATAACTCCCTGCCAGGGCAGATTGATAAGGATTTAGTGTGGGAAAATTCGTACTATTTGTCTTCCCGGTCAGATAGGCATTCCCGCTGTCATCAACAGCTATTCCCCACCCTTCATCAATATTAGTGCCACCTAAATAGGTGGAATATAAAAGACTTGAAGCTCCAATTTGGGTGGGATCTATTTTAGTGACAAAAACATCATCACTCCCACCCGAGGCCGTTTGATAGGCGTTCAGGGTAGGGAAGGTTGTGCTGCTGTCTGTCTTACCTATCACATAAACCTTACCGCTGCTGTCTAAAGCAATAGCATAGGCCCATTCATAGCCTCCTCCTCCTAAGTAGGTAGAGTACATAAAACCGGCAGCCCCGGATAAGTCTGTATCTATTTGGATCAGGAAAGCGTCATACGCCCCCTGATAGTCACTGTACCGACTTGTGGTAGTAGGAAAGCCTGCGCCCTGTGCATAGCCGGTTATAAAAGCATTACCTTCGTTATCACAGGCAATCCCATAGCCTTCATCCCAGGCATTGCCCCCAAGGTATGAAGAATATATTAGACTATCACCTCCATTTTCATTCGTATCTATCCGGGTCACAAATGCATCGGCGCTGGGGGGATTTGTGGGCTGGAATGCGTTCTCTATAGGAAAATCAACGCTCATTGTACAGCCGGTTATATACACATTTTCGCTGCTGTCAACAGCTATTCCCCGCCCCTCATCATCGCCGCCACCACCAAGATAGGTGGAGTATAAAAGGCAGGCACCCCCACTTTGTGAAGGATCGATTTTTGTGATAAAGGCATCCGTACTTCCTTGATCCGATTGATAATCATTCAAAGTAGGAAAATTAGTACTATCAGTATAGCCGGTAACATAGACATATGTACCATCAAAAGCTATTCCCATACCGTAATCCGCATCAGAGCCTCCCAGGTAGGTAGAGTAAGCAAGTTCGACTACAGGGTCGATGATCAGTTCACAGGTCTTATCGTATTTGCCTACAGTAAAGCCGTAGGTGTCCCCGGTTATTTTTTTGAATTGTCCTTTTACTTCGACACGAGTTTGTCCTGTGCTTATTTCTTGATAACAAATAGGCATCTGGTGAAGTATTTCACCGAACTGTGTCTCAACGACAAGGTTGCCCTGCTTATCGATGTGAGTCCCCTTTACACCTTTATAAGTAAATTTTATATCAGTGGGATTAGCTCCGGGCTTAACGATCCAGTCGTACTCGATTTGTTTTTCTTTGCCGTATACTTTTAGATCGATATTTTGGTAAAGGTTCTTATACATTACAGCCAGTGAAGTCGGGATATTAGTGTGCCACTTGGTTTTGTCATCTCCAATAAAATAGCTAACCTTATGTTTGGTCGTTTTAAAAGGTACGATCCCGGGATTCTTGTTGGCCCCGACAAATAAGAGCCTCGACACATTACGAACGTATTTGGTGAGTGATGAATGATGAGGTGAGCTTTGCGCTTTGTTTGTAGTTCGAGATTTGGGACTTGTGATTTGTTTGTCATTTGTGTTTTGTAATTTGTGATTTTTTTTCCTGTTTTTTCTTCTGACACTATCGAACACGAATCCTTCTTTGGTTAGCCACAGGGTATACTTAGGGGTTTTGGCGTAAAACCTAGCATTCTCACTCACCTGCCCTTTGTTTAGAATAAAATAGAGGAGAAAATTCCCAAAGTTGAGGCCGGGTGTTACGGCAGATGTATGGTATAACCTCGTTGTTTTACCGGTTAGTTGCTGGTTTTCAATTTCTTGGCCGAAATTAGAAATCAAGATTAGGCCCAGGAAAACAAAATAAAATAAAATCAAAAAAATCAATCTTTTCATTGGAGCCTACTTCCTTTTCCGATAATTTTGAAATTTATAATGAGCTGTCGGAGCTACTTCTTCCCGTAAAACCGACCGGAATTTCAAAACCCCTTCGTTTTCTGTCGTCCTCGACAACTCCACTAAATATCTATACATTATCTTTCATAAACCTCATGGCAATATGGAGATAATCATTATAGCATAAAAAATAGAATTTTCAAAAAAAAATTGTCACTTCATGCGTTTAGTCCCACCCACCTTATGTCTATATTGCACTTTTCGCACCCAACGAGAACGTAGTTTGTTAATCAAAAACCTCAGACAAGCCTATTCTAATCCTTTGTTTTGTATACCCAACTGATTTCAATTGTTTTCTTTATATATCCAGTTGATTGAACAGGAACCCGAATTTATATTTACATTTGTTACTCTAAAAACAATGTAATATTCGTACTCTCGAGCTTTAGCAACATAAACATGATTCTCAACCGCAATCACAAGATCACTGTACACGGAATCGGGAATAATCCCATCTTTCAATGGACCGTACTCGGAGTAATTTCCCATATCCCGTAAACCTTCCTGTCCCGGGTAATTAGCAAGAAATCGGATTTGCCCCGAATATTTATCGCAATAAAAATCTCCTGCCGAAGGTGAGGTTTTGGTTTCCTGGGAAAAGTCGTAACCATCGCGGTCGTTCAATGTGAGGGAGGTTTCCAGGTTATCATCTTCAACCGCGGTAATCTCCTTGTCGGGGATATGGGAAGCCGAATCACGAATACGGATAGCAGCCGTTCCATTTGTGTTGTCTGTGTCGTCCCTGGCAGCAAGTGTTACTGTTTGGTAGCTATTCCAATTTGACGTAGTAAACGTCAGCGATGAGCCTGCTTGAACCGTTATATCATTATCTCCGCTAACCCAACCAACAGTGGCGTTAACAGTAGAAGATGGTTGAGAAGAAAGTTTAACCTGGAAAGTTGCGCTTCTACCTTCGGGAACCGTTACTTCGCTTAAATCTGTAATAAAAAGGAGTTCATCGGCAGTAGCTGTCAACGTATAGTCCTTGTCCATGGTAATGATGCCGCTGTCAGGCACTTCAACGCCGTTTTTTTGAACCAGTAGGTTGGAATAGCCGCTTTGCAGGCTGTAATTATAGTTCACTGTCTCGCCTTCTTTATAGGTATAGGGCCCGGCAGCAGGATTGCCGGTTACGCCTTCGCCAACATTAACGGTCAAGGTATAAGTTTTCTTTTTTGGCTTTATGACCAGGAAATAAACAAGAGCAGCAACCGCGACAACACCTGCGGCCACCAAAAGTACGGGAAATCTGGAGCACTTCTTGTTATATTTTGTATAATATTTAAGACCATTGAAGTCAATTTTTTCTATTGGTGGGAGTCTGTTTGGTTTTTCTCCCCTCTTCTGAATAACGCCTTTTTTAGGTTTTCTAGGATCAACTTTCTCATTCTTTTGATTTTTGTGTGTTTTCCTCCACTTTTCACATGACTTCTTATAATATTTTTTTGCTTCTTTTATTTTCTCTTTCTTCTCGTAGGCGGCAGCAAGTAAGAGGTATATTTTAGATAGGAGTTTTTTGTCTTCAAATTTCTTTTCATCAAGGGAGGAAATCAATCCTTTTAGCCTTTTTATTACATCATCAACTTTCCCCTTTTTGTATTCAGCTTTAGCGATTTCAAAATTATATATGGGCAATTTGCTCATATCGACGCCGCTAATTTCAGAAACGCCATATTCTTTGCGATAGTTTTCTCTTGCATTATCATTATCCCCCAGTTTTTCGTATGAAGCGCCGAGAAGGAGATAACACTTGCCCAAATGTTCGTTTTTTATCTTGTCTTTGAGGTATGAATTGTTTATAAAATCTATTAACTGCGTTAGCGTATTGCCAGCATCTGCATACTTTGGTTTTTCTGCGAAATATTCAACTTTGGCTTTTTGAAATTGTTCTTTGATGTAAAGTTCCGGCTTTATTACTTTTTTGTATATCACAAGAACATCCAGCTTAATTCCTTCGATCGTCTCAACTTTATTTTCTTTTGCTTTTTTGTAGTTGGCTTTCGCTTGTGTTGAATCCCCTTTTCTCTCAAACACCACCCCAAGAAGTAGATGACACTTCCCTAAAAACTTTTCTTTTCCTTCTACTCCTGTTTTTTTAAGGGCAGCTATTGCTAGTTCCAACCTGTTTTGCGCATTTTGATAATCAGGTTTAAGATAGGCTTTTTTTGCTTCTTCAAATAAATTTCTGATTTGGGTTATGCCTTGAGTAAAAAGCAGACCGCTGCTTTGAAAAATGAATGTAATTATAACTACTAAGGAAATAATTTTTCTCATATGTCTGTTTTGTTCCGTACTAAACATCCTGCCTCCTATTGTTCCTCTTTTATACAGCGGAAACCTGCTATATCACCGGCTTCACCTTTCTCATCATTCGTTATTCGCAAGCTATCTTCACTGGAGAGATAACTCCCACCTTTTAGAAGATTGTCCTTTGTCCACTCCTGAACATTACCAGCCATATTAACAACTCCGAAAGGGGAAGCGAAAGGCTCAAAGCTTTCAACCGGGGCGGTTTCCTCATACTTATCCTGCTCTTCTGTGCCTACCATGGTAAAAAAATTTGCCCGGTAAATCCTACCTTCATCGGGCGACTCATTTCCCCAGGGATATATGCGGTCTATCCCGTTGACTTTTTTTGCTTTTCCTGCCGCATGCACCCATTCGTCTTTCGTGGGCAACCTGAAACCATAACGGTTGCAGTATCGCTCTGCCTTATCATAGCTTACCGTTACAGGGAGATCATCACCACCGATAGCATTTTTATAGATTTTTTTAAATTGTTTAATTGAGACTTCGTATTTGTCGATCCAGAAATTTTTCTTCGGGATATAGGTCATGAGGTGATTGTTGGCAAAGGCTCTTTCGTAATAACCTTTGTTGTTTTTGGAAATCGAAAGCCAGTGTTTCTCCAGGGGTAAGTTTTTATCCGCGGTTTTCAACTTTTTCTTCAAATCCTCTTTGAACTCCGACCGCGGGTAACTCCCAATAAACGCGAGATAATTTTTTAAATCTATATTTCCCTTTATCCTGTCGTATTCTCCTTTTTGTTTCTTATACTCCTGCTCTACTTTCGCATCCGCTATTTCTTTTTGCAATCGAGTGATAAACTCGTTGGTTTGAGAGATCATCGTTTTAGTTTCGTCATCGATAGAGGTGTTCTTATATTTGGATAAAAACCAGTGGCACTGTTTCTGCTTGTCTTCTTTCGATGCTTTTCCATTCAAAAAATCTTTGATGTTCTCAAAATCTTCATTCATAACCGCTTTCTGCCGCCCGTCAGCAATCTTCCCTGACAGGTTCCTGATTTCATCTGTAGCAGCTATCTCCTTTGCTTTATTTACAAACTCTTCTGCTTTATCGTAGTTCTTCGCGTCTATAAATTTATTAATAGAAGTGATATATTTTAAATACAGGCGGTCAACTTTTTGCATCCCTATACCCAAAGGATTGAAAACAATTAATACAGCCAAAAAAACAGCAGCAATCATCCCGACAATCAAATATTTAACAAAACTCTTTTTGGGTTTACCATCTTTAAGCTTTTCAATATTCCGCAAGAATACCTCTGATCCTCGATACCTATCATTAGGGGTCTTTGCCATCGCTTTTTTTATTATTTTTTGAAGCTCAGGATGTGCATTTGGATTCTTCTCCCTGATATTGGGGACTTTTTTATTGTAATGATCATACATGACTTCAAATGGAGTTCCTTTAAACGGTACTCCACCGGTTGACATTTCATATACCACAACCCCAAAGGAATAGATATCGCTTTTCTTATCTAAATTACTAACTTTGTCGAATTGCTCGGGTGACATATATGGGGTAGTACCCAGGGAAGTCCCGGTTTTAGTGAGTACCGATTGACTTAACAAATCCTTTGCCAGACCGAAATCTATCAGTATAGCTTCATCAGTACCCTCCCTTATCATTATATTTCCTGATTTTATATCCCTATGAACGATATTTTGTTTGTGAATTTCAATAAGGGCAGAAAGTATATCCTTAGAGATACTGAAGACGGCTTTCATATCAAGAGGTTTTTTTTCGATTAATTTTTCTTTAAGTGTTTCTCCTTTTATGTAATGCATAATTAAATAGGGTATCTCAATTTTTCTTTCTTCGTCAAAGACAACTCCAACATTTTCTATTTTGACAATATTAGGGTGGCTTATTCTTTTATACAATTGGGCTTCACGTATGAACCGTTTCTTTATCTGGTCATATTCTGAACTGATTCCATCTTTGTCTTTTAAGATATAGTCAGTATCGATAATTTTTAAAGCCCGTTCGTTATCGGTATGAAAGAACTTATGCTTGATTAGATATACATTCGATGTTCCCCCTCCCCCTAACTTTTCTATTAAATCGTAATTCGCTTTAATATTAGGTAATACCGCCTTTAAATCCCTATTCTCTTTCCAATTATCAAGTACCATGCTATTCCTTCACTCCCGGCTAATATCTTCTTTTATTTTTTTCAATTCCTTCAGCATGTCTTCGGCATTTTTATATCTGTCGTCTATCTTTTTCGCCATTGCCTTCTCTATTACTTTTTGTATTCCTAATGGTAAATCCGGTTTCTTTTTTCTTACATCAGGTATGGACTTATCCATGTGACCCTTCATTATTTGGATAATGCTGCCCCGAAAAGGAGGTTCGTTTGTTAACATCTCGAATAGAATAACTCCAAGGGCATATATATCTGTTCTGGTATCCACCCGACTGCTGTCTTTAAACTGTTCGGGGGCCATATATTCCGGCGTTCCCAGGAATGCTCCTGTTTTTGTAAGTTTTGTGTCTTCAATTATATTTTTGGCCAAGCCAAAATATGTTATGACGGGATTTCCATGTTCAGTTATTATCACATGCCGTGAGTTAAGATCCCTGTGTACTACATTATAATTATGCATGGCCGATAAAGCATTCAAAATATTTTGAGAAATTTCCAAAGCATCATCGAGCAGTAGGGAAGAACTGTCTTTTAATTTTTCCTGCAAATTCTGACCTTTTAGATACTCCATTAGTAGAAATGGAATTTCAATGGAACCTCCTTCGTCTTCTATTGAGCTAACATGATATACTCTGGCAATATTGGGATGATTAAATTTCGTATATAACGCTGCTTCCCTGGCAAACCTTTTCTTTATTATTTCATAACTCTGCTCAATACTCCCAGTACCTTCTTTTTCAAGTATTGTGAAAATCTGATTTGTATCCATGACTTTCAGGACTTCATCTCTATCCTTATGTGTATTTTTGACAAGATAGACGTTTGAGAGTCTTTCGCTGCGCAGGTTCTCAATGTATTGAAAGCCTGGGCCGAACTTATCTAAAATCTTTTTTAGAATCTCATCGCTTCTCAATTTTTACCTCATAATTTGGATTCCATCTTAATTCTACGACATTCCGACTAAATATTCAAGTATACAAGAGGGGGAAAAAAAATTCGACTGCTTCTATCTAGCTAATATTCTGAATCTTTTAATCTTATGACAATTTTTTGGTTTCTTGGAAGTATAGCTGTAAGTGTTCAGTTTTGGAAAAATCTAAGATAGACTTGCCTCCGGCGGCCCTGCCGGGGGCCAAACTTTTGAAAAAGTTTGAACAAAACTTCTGTTAAAAAAAATAAAAAGCCCCGCTACAAAAGCTTTGATTTTTTCTTTTCCCAAAACTGAATAGTTACGTATAGCTTGGTTGAAAATTTATCAGAAATTAGCTATAATAGGACTATGTTTACGTCAATCGAAATAGCAAAAAAAACTTTAAGTCTCCTGGCTAAATGGGGGGGGAGGATATTGGATCGTAATTATAAATTTTTTAGGCTCTTAAAAGTTCTGAAAATCAAGTATCTCAAGAGTAATTTTGATTCGATCTATGCTCATACTTTGATTGAATACACGGTAGATACTAGATGGCCTAAATTAGCCTTACTGTTTGCTTCACCCAAGGTAAGAGAAGCATTCAAGAAGAATCTATATGAAAATGAAAATGAAAGGATGCATAAAGAAATCGCGATGATTATGGTACAGGAGTTCCATACCCATAAAAAAACAAAATACTTAAGGCAGGGAGGGGTTAACATAACGATTGACGAATTACAGCCTGAAATAAAACGATTTAAGGAAAAGTATGAATATTATACCAGGAAGACTGCAAGTCCTTACGAGTTAAAAAAATATAAAGAGTTCAGGGTAATACTGGAACGGGACATGAAAAAGAGCTTCGCTTACCAAATGGAAGAGTATTTAAAAAAATTACAGGCAGATTTCCGAAACAAATTTCTGGATGGGAAGTTATACATTGACTTAAATGCTGGTCCCGGAATAAAGAAAAAAGAAAAAAAAATCTTAGACAGGTCAGAAAAAAAACGGGAAGCCGAGAAAACAGGGCTGGCAAAGGGGCAGATAGAGAAGAAAACTGACAAAATCGGGGGGGCACATGACTCTGTACTACAAAAAAACGCCGATGAGTATATTAACCAATGGTTAGCGAATGACAGCCTGAACCTATTAGTGATTTTCGGAGAATATGGTACTGGCAAAACCACCTTTCTTCAGCACATGGCACATCAGTTGGCTTCCAACTGTCTGGAACCGGGTAGCGAAAGAGCAATTGCCGATCAAAGAAAACGCTTACCTCTGTTGTTCCCTCTACGTGAATTTGAAAGAAACATGAAACCTTTTCTTGCGGGTCAATTTAGTAATGAAGACATCAGCGATATAAATTTTGCCTCCCTTAAGAAACGTATCGACAATAATGAACTCATTATAATGTTAGACGGATTCGATGAGATGACCCAGCACATTGATGCCGACGAAAAGATTAAGAATTTTTCTGAGATTCGTACGTTGATTGAAAGCAGCTCAAAGAGTAAAATTATTTTAACCACCCGGCAGGAATATTTTCAGTCTGAATCTGATATCCAGGATGTATTTCAGCACCGAGGTAAGCAGAACTACCGGTTCATCCATCTGCTCCCTTTTAGTGATGATCAAATTCAACAGTATCTTGAGTCCCACACAAAGACCCCGCATTTTTATTGGGAACAAATACAGGAAATTTTCGAGCTTCATAACCTGGCTAGAAGACCGGTACTGTTGAAAATGATTACCAATCACCTGCTGGATATGTTTAAAGAAAAAAGCGAAGGGGAGACAATTATAAATGCCTCCAAACTTTACGAAAGATGTATTGAAGATGAACTGCGACGCAAGAGTGAGAAATTAAACCTATTGATACCGTTTAAGTACCGCCGAGAAATCCTGCAGAAGCTGGCAGTCTGGCTGTTTTTGAAAAATACATTGAGCTTCGATGTCAGACTGGTGGAACAGGAAATGGATATCAAACAGTATTTCAGAACAGACACGCCCTGGAAATTTGAGAAATATCTGAACGAATTTTTGACATTTACTTTTTTAATCTCTGAGGGAGATAACCATTACCGCATATCCCATAGCTCTTTTAAAGATTTTCTAACCGCCCGTGCCTTTGTCCAGGAGATCAACCGAAACAAGATTGAAAATTTCGCCAGAGAGAGAACCACGAACGAAATCAATCAATTTATTGCGGAGCAGCAGCCGAACGAGAATGTCTTGATAAAGCTGATTCTAAATGCCCGCAAACTACAGAAGGAGTGGCGTTGGCAGAGGACCAATGCTGCCAACATTTTGCTAAAAATAAACCCATCTGCTTTAGCGGAAAAATCTTTATCCGGCTGCCAATTAACCTATGTGGATTTCACAGATAGTGATTTAACCGGGACCCGTTTCGACAATGCAGATTTGAGCAATTGTGTGTTCGATAAAGGTATACTTGATGCTCACTTGCAAGATGCAAAGGTTGAGAACTCCGATTTGTTTTTGTCCAATTCAGATTTAAAAAATATATCATTCCCAAATGTCTTTAATGGATTGAGTTACTTAGATTTAACCTGGAACCAAATAAGTGACATAACACCTCTAAAAGACTTAGAAAACTTAACTCATTTAGATTTAGGCAATAATCAAATCACTGATATTACACCACTCATGGCATTAAAAAAGTTAACCGATCTGGGTTTATATAAAAATCAAATAAAAAATTTTCCAGAACCAAAGGATCTGAAAAAATTGACCCGTTTAGATTTGGGTAAGAATCGACTTATCGATATTACACCACTTGCGGAGTTGGTAAATTTAACTCGATTAGATTTATATTGTAATCCGTACATTGACATCGCACCACTCGAAAAGCTGATAAACTTAGCCCACTTAGATTTAAATAGCAATCCATACATCGACATCTCGCCACTAAAAGAATTGATAAATTTAGCCTATTTAGATTTAAATCGTAACCCGGATATTGACATCTCACCACTCAAGGAACTGATAAGTTTAACCCATTTAGATTTAGGAAATAATCAACTCGCTGACATTTCGCCACTTGAAAAGTTGATAAACTTAACCTACCTGGATTTGGGCAACAATCAACTCAGCGACATCGCAGCTCTTAAGAATTTAAATAAGCTAACTCACCTGCATTTATACAGTAACCAAATAGAAAACATCTCACCCCTTATAGCTTTAAAAAATCTAACTACTTTATATCTATCATTTAATCATATAAAGGACATCTCACCATTTATAGCTTTAAAAAATCTAACTACTTTATATCTATCATTTAATCATATAAAGGACATCTCATCACTCAAGCAACTGACTCACTTAACCCATTTAGATTTAAGCCACAATCGAGTCACCGATATCTCCTCACTCATAGGACTAAAAAATTTAATAAAATTGGATTTAAATGATAATGAAGTCCTTGACATCTCGCCACTCGGAAAGTTAAAAAAGTTAAGAGAACTATATTTAAACCGTACTAAAATAAAAGACTTTTTACCACTGAAGCAGTTGAGAAATCTTAGGTACTTATATTTAGATGGAGAAGCGGTATCGGAAGAGCAAGAAAAAGCATTAAAAAAGGCACTTCCAGGTTTAATGATTGAACATTAATTCGATGCGCGGCAATATGCTTTTTTATCGCATCGGGTTTTCTAAATCTAAGAGGTCATTGAGAAAATCGCCTGTGCTATTATATCTATCTTCGGGTTTTTTAGCCATGGCTTTCTCTATAATTTCTTGTATCCCCAACGAAACGTTTGGTTTTTTTTTCTGAATCCGGGGAATAGGCATAGCAAAGTGGGCGGCCATGATTTCAGGCAGGCTCCCGTCAAAGGGAACTTCCCCAGTCACCATTTTAAAGAGTAGAATACCAAAGGTGTAAATATCTGTCCATAACGTTTCAGTTTCAGCACTTCTCCACTGTTCCGGAGCCATATAATGCGGTACACCGATGGTTATACCTTTTGTGGTTAGGGGCAGTGACAATGGATTTTTTACGATGCCGAAATCGACGATTACGCATCTTCCTCCGTCATAACTTTCCACGATGATATTAGAGGGCTTTAAATACCCATGCACCAGTCCCTTTTTATGAATATAACCCAAAGCTGATAATATCGCTCTTGATATTCTCAAAATTTCTTTGAATTCCAAAACACCCCTTTCGGCTAACAATTCATCCAGGTTTTTTCCATCAACAAACTCCATCAATAAATAAGGGAAATTATCTTTTCTATTTATTTCGTATGTTTTCACAACATTGGGATGATTTAATGCTTTATAAATGCCTGCTTCTTTAACAAACCGCAACAGGATTTCTTTTCTTTCTTCGAGGCCCAATTTCATCAGTCTATTCATGTTCAGGACTTTCAACACATAAGACCTGTGTGCATCGTGATTGATAAGTTGGAAAACTTTACTATAGTTCCTTCCTCCCAAAAAGACAGATTCGGTAAATCTCGTCTCCAAATTTTCCCTCAAAGTCCTTAATTCTATATGTTCTTCCCAATTTATGCTCATTTCACTTTTATCCTGTAATTGATAATGTTTTAAGAGCATTGAGAAATTCCTCTGTACTCCTATACCTGTCTCCAGGGTCTTTAGCCATGGCTTTTTCTATAATTTTCTGGACGCCTTCGGGGGCGTTTGGGTTCTTTTCTTTTATTTGGGGGACATTTCTCATCAAATGACCACGCATGATTGCGGGTGAACCCCCTTTGAAAGGCACCTCACCAGTTACCATCTCATATAACATAACGCCAAATGAGTATATGTCTGCTGTATGCGTAACAATATCGGGTCCACGCCACTGTTCTGGAGGTATATAAGAGGGTGTGCCAATGGGTTTTTTTGTAGATGTCAAAGAGGGTAAAAGCAAATCTTTTGTGATGCCAAAGTCGACGAGCACACAACGTCCATTTGAGCCATTCTCTAACATAATATTGGACGGTTTTAAATCCTGGTGTACCAACAATTTCTTATGCATATGCCCGAGGGCGGGCAATATTGCCTTTGATATTCTTAAAATTTCTCCTAAACTTAATTTACCCTTTTCATTCAACCATTTATCAAGGCTTTTTCCCTTGACGAATTCCAACAATAAAAATGGGGGATATGTGTCTTCATCGCTTATATCGTATATCTTTACTATATTGGGATGGTCACAATTTGCATATTTTTCTGCTTCTACTCTAAATTGTTTCAGTGTATCTTTCTTTTGATCTTCATTCAGTTTATCCAGTCCGGCAAGGCTTAGGACTTTCAAAGCGCAAGCTCTTTTCAATTTGAGGTCTTCAAGCTTAAAGACTTTGCCGAATTTCCCTTCTCCCAGGAAAATAGGTTTAGTATATCGCTTGTTTAGTTTTCCTTTTAAAAATTTTAATTCTTTATAATCTTCCCATTTTATGTTCATGTTTTATTTTAACGAATCGTACCGGTGATGTCAATAACCGGGCAAAAAAAATCTTATATTATAGTAAAATATACGGAGAGCACAGAAGCGGGCGCGGTCCCTTCTCTGTACTTCTCACGGGGCAAAATCTACCGGTCTCCCTGCCGGGGGCCGCCCCCATTGAATTTTTCGTTGGGGGCCATCGGCATACCGAACCTTCAAAAAAGTTTGAACAAAACTTTTGATTATTTAGAAGCAAAAGCACCACCCTACCGCGAAGCAGCTTATCGGTTGGGGTCGCCTACCCCCTCTGTGCTCTCGGTGTGCTCTGTGGCTAAAATCGGGATTACTTTTCTTTTAATTGGGCAAATTTTGTTTTGAGTTCCAGGATGGTCACCTGCTGCTGTTGCAGCATTACCTGCTGTTGGCGGAGCATCCTCTGCTGCTCCTGGGTCACTTTAGTCAAAACCGCCACCACATCCATAGGACTCATGCCTTTTCTATTCTTAGTCGCCACCAAATCGGGCACATCTTCAGCGATGAAGCCCACATGTTTCTCTTCGCTATCTACCTTATAGTTGTACTTAACAGGGCTGAGTCCTGTTAAGGCTGCCATGGCTTCATCAGCGGTAAGATCGGAAATATTCTCTTTATATTCCCGGCTGGAGGCATCCGTCCAGATGCCACCTGATGAACAATAAGCGCCGTTACCTATGTGAAGCGGGTATTCAGGAGCCGAATTGCAGATACCCACCTGGCAATCGGTATCGCAAGTCAATACCTTGTCGCCGTTATTCACCATAAAATGCACCTTGTGGTTGGTGGCGGAACCGAATTGAGCGCCGTTCTCTCCGGCAGCGATTTTACATTTTGCCCCATCGGTACGGGTGATCTGGAATACAGAATTAACTCCTGTCAGTTCCAATTCCAGGGTAGTTTCCGGTGAAGTAGTGCCCATGCCTATATTACCGCTTGAAGTGATGTAAAGAGCGTTTGATGGAGCGGATTTTTCAATAATAAAGGGTTGTGTGCTGTTGATGGCATCCTCTACAAAAAAACCGGAGTTGCTGTTACCCATATCCCAGGTTTGCGCCGTTCCTTCGGTCTTTTCCAGCCTGATAGTTGGGGCATTGCCGTCTACTAAGTGCAAGTGAACCGCGGGCGTGGAGGTGCCTAATCCTATCCTGTTGTTAGTAGCAATATAAAAAGCGCCATCAGTGGCTCCGGCTTCGATGGTAAATGGCGTTGTTGATGCAGAAACGCCCGCTTCCGTTCCCAGGTCGTCGATAAAAAAAGCATTTGCCCCTTCTTCAGGGGACTCGTTGATACGAATTTGCCAATCATTTTTGGTATGATTATCATACAGACTTTCATGCACGGTAGTGTCGATAAAGGCGATACGCAGGTTATTCTCTTTCAACCGAATAGTATCATAACCGAAGTTCTCCCCGTTTGCACAATCAAGACCGACACAAAGACTTCTCTGCACGATGAGATCATCATCATATACAACGTCCTGGGGTGTATCCGGTGGGTTTCCTTCCGGGAACGCGGCCGTTACGATACTGCCTCCCCTGACGGAGAAATAACCGGACTGGACCAGGGGTTTCAGGGAATTGCCGGGTTGATTGCCTGCATCCCATCTGCTGCCTACGGATTTTTTACCAACATGGCGAGTCATTCGCAGTTCGTAGGTATAAGAGCCGTCTCCTAATTTGCCGCCGTTATCAGAAAGGTCGAAATAAGGAGCAGCGCCGGACGCGAAAGTTTTACGAAAAACCGTGCCGGCAGGACAGGAAACCGTTAGGGTAATCCTTGCATAGTTACTCACCCCTGGCTGCCATAAAATCCCGCTGGAACCGGTGCTTACATCGAATAACCGGGAACCGGCGGCTCCCGATGCCGATCCTGTGAACCAAAAAACAAAAACCAGTGCAGCAAATGCTGCGAACAGTTGTTTTTTTCTTATCATACTTGTTGCCTCCTCTAAAAAGTGTATGCAAATCTCTACAACAAACCGCTCTTTTCAAGTCTTGCTTGAAGAGAAGCAATACTAAGTTTTAATTAAAAATTTCGGAATTCCCGAAAATCCCTGGTAATGATTACGTCCATCTAAATATCTCTTTCAGCCCAGAAAAGGAATACAGGTAAAGTTTAACGGTTTCCTTGAAATTCCTCTGTTCATTACCCAATGACGCATTATACCATAGACCGAGTGATTTTTTCAATAAAAAATTCAATTTTTTTTCGATGTTTCAAACCTTGCCGGGTGACGCACCCATTGAATTATATAGCCGGGGGCCGCGGCATACCCACTCACTTAGCCTCCGGCGGCCCCTGCCGGGAGGGCCAAACTTTTGAAAAAGTTTGA
>JAGLSW010000497.1 GCA_023135565.1 Candidatus Aminicenantota bacterium
AATAGGGCCCGGGCCGGTTTAAGCGTTTCTCCCGGCAAACAAAAGGGGGAATTCGCTGTTTCAATCGATACCAAGGATGAAAAAAAATCCTTTAAACTGACCATCGAACCGTTAAATAAATCAAGGGCCATCGAACATATAACCGGCCCCTCTACACACACCCGCTCCACTCCCGGCGCCGGGGTGGGGAGACACACCGGAACCGGGCCTACATCCCCCGGTAACCGGGGTGCAAAACCGGGCAAAAGCGGACCCGGCATAAAAATTCGACGTCCAACGTAAAAAATATAAAAATCCAAGGAGGAAAAATAAAATGAAACAATTACTTAAAGTTTTCCTGGTGTTACATTTGTTGATTGGGATAACCTGGCTATTCTCGCCTGTTGACTGCAGCCTGTCCTGGGAAATTTCGCTGTCGGCGGCCCCTCAGCAGGATAGTCCCGGCATACCGGACATATTTGCCGATGAGGAAGATTCGAAAAGCTTTTTCATGAACGGCGTGATATTCATCGCCAGTCTGGCGCTGTTATGGTTCCTGTTTTACAAACTGCTGTATCCCTTCCTGTTGAAGTATTACCAGCCATCTTATTGCAAAAAATTGTTCTGGTCGCTGCTGATGCTTTATGGACTGGGTTGGATCACCATCGGCTCTTACATTCTTTTCGAGTTCGGATTCCGCATCGATCTTTTGAAATGGGTGTTCGTATTCATCGGCATCATCTGGATCATCTGGTTCCTGCTCATCATGTTAAAAAAGGATGAAGCCTATTATTAAATCCTGTAGAGGATTAAGGAGAAAGTATTATGGCATTTGAACAATTATTCAAAGGGGATATAACCCCGGCTGCAATAAAGCATGAAACGCCGATTAGCCCCACACTGGTCTTAGGCTTAGGCGGAACAGGTAAAGACGTACTGCTGCGGCTGCGCCGCTTAATCGTGGAACGCTTCGGCTCTCTCGATCATTTACCCTGCCTGGAATTCCTGCATATCGATACGGATCAGAAGCAAACAGCCAAAGAGCAGTATGATCTAAAGTCCGATGACGACCCCTTATACAAAAAAATCAGGTTCCAGCCCTCGGAAACCATACCTCTTACCATCGACGGCGGCACCAACAGGTATATATCTCATATTCACAAATACCCCCACATCAAACGCTGGTTCCAGAATAAAGGAAAGATCGCAGGTCTGGGCGACCTGGGCGAAGGAGCCGGGCAAATCCGCATGGCCAGCCGTCTTTCATTTTTCCACGAACCTAATTTTACCCGCATCAGCGACTCCCTCAACCGCATCAAATCCAGGCTGCAGGACCCCAAAATCACGGAAAAGATCGCTAAATATAATTTTGCATTTAATCCCCAGAGTACGGAAATCTTTGTCATTACGTCTATCGGCGGTGGAACCGGCAGCGGGATTTTTATCGATATAGGATTTCTTTTACGAAAAATATTCAGCAGCGCGGAACGGGTAGGAATGCTCTTTATGCCCACACTGTTTGGAAAATATGCCGGGCATCCGCGGATTTATGCCAACGGTTACGCCGCATTGATGGAACTGAACAATTACTCTTTCGGGAATAAGTTTTTGGCGGATTGGACCGGGCGCAGCATGGAAGAATCGCTGCCCCCGCCTTTTTCCTACACCTACTTCATCGATGCCACCAATGAGTCGAACTTCACCGAAAACAATGAAAAATCCCTTTACCAGATGATTGCCGAAACCATCTTCCAGGATTATTCCGTTGGCGGCTTTGCCGGGATGAAGCGCTCCACCCGCGTCAACCTCGTGCAGTATACCATGAATGTTTACCTGCATGATTATTGGGGAATCGGGGGAGCAAACACAGGCGCCGCCAGGCATGTTAAAGGGGATACCTACCCCACCCGTTTCAGTTCCCTGGGTCTCGGGGTGATATCCTTCCCCGTGCACCGGGTGCGCAGCGCCTGCGCCAGCCGGCTGGCCCGGGAAATATTGGAATTCTGGCAGAGCAAAATTATCGACGACCCCCTGGAAAAACTAATTACCTCGTTTTTGACCCTTTCCGGCATATCCTTTTTCCAGGGAGAATACGACAGGCGCGACGGCGGTGGTCGCATCGAAAAAATGGATATCGAAGACGAAATGTTATATTACAACAAAGATGCCGGGGAAACCTTCCAGGACTACCTGTGGGGGAAAAATCTCAACGCCAAAAAAAACGTCCAATCCGCTGCCAAAGGAAATCTTGCCGCCATGCTGCAGGAACACCGGGACCGTTTCGACCAATTGATGACGAAAGAAGACAGCGAGGATTCTAAGGAATGGGGCGAAGATGTCCGGCTCATCGAAAGCAACATGCGCAGCTATTTAGAACGGCTCAAAAAAGGCATCAAAAAAGAAGCGGACCGGCTGGCTAATTCATCCGATTACGGCATCGCCTATACGCTCTCCCTGCTCAGGGCGCTGAAAGAGATGCTGCCCAAAGGGAGTGCCGAAGACAGCTTCAAATACCTCATCTATTTCGAAGAAAGCACCCCCGCCTGGCAGGAAGCCATAACTGATTTTCGCGGCCGGCTGGAACAACTGCACATGGACCTGGAACGGCACGACAGCAGGCTCATGTTTCGTACAGAGGATGTGAAACGTGACATCGAACATCTTTTCGGAACCAAAGAGGAACCGGGAGTGCTCTATAATTACATGTTTGCCCGGGTAATGAAGCAAGTGGTCAAGCGAAGCAAACTTATAATCGAAGAAATCGATGAATTCCTGGGAAAAGATTCTGCTGTAGGCAAAGGCTTGTTAAGTGAATATCATCGACTGCTTGGCGGATTCGCCAAATTAAATTCCCTGTTTAAAAACAAAGAAGCCTATTTTTCCCGGGACATTTATACTGAGAAAGGATATACCTTCTGGATCAGTTTGTACCGGGAAGGAGACGTATCGCAGTGGTATGAAACCTGGATGGGTAAAGAGGACGCCGCTCGCGCCAATGTGGAGGAGATCGGCAATCGCTTACTCAAAAATGTGTTCAACGTAGACACTGTCACC
This sequence comes from Candidatus Aminicenantota bacterium, assembly GCA_023135565.1. GTDB lineage: Bacteria > Acidobacteriota > Aminicenantia > UBA2199 > UBA2199 > JAGLQA01. The sequence continues at coordinate 3,034 of JAGLSW010000497.1, forward strand.
GAAGCCCTGGCCCACATCGAGCGCACACCCGAAGAAGAAATCGAGGAAAAAGTCCTGTTTTACTGTAAAAAATACTTTGACGACCGTCCTGAACAGCCCGCTGCCCTGGAAATCTTTATGAACTCCGACCGTTTTTCAAGGGACCGGCAGCAGCAGGTTATCAAGCAGGCTTTCGACATGTCGCGTGTGTGGGTGAAAGGTGGTGGCATCGATCATGTCAATGTTCATTCTCCCGGTTCCGGTCAGAAGCCATTCTACATCGGTGTGGATGGAAACGATAAAGTAAGACGGAAAGATTTTCTCGACATTGTCGATAGGATTAAACTACCTGGAGAGGACACCCAGGTATTGGATATAGGCGGTGATAACAAAAGCTCCATCGTTTTTTATAATGAACTGGCCGGTATTACGGCATTTTACCCTTACCCGGTAGCCGCGCAGGGAGGCCTGAAACAGCGTTACAATGAATTCTATTCCAATTCCGGTAAATTCGACCCCGACAACCAGGAAGAGCTGCACACCGATAAAAACCGGTTCCAGTTTAATGACCTGATCCCCAAAACAGATGAAGAATCCATCCGCTACAAAGAGGCTGTCCAGGCCTTTGTACTGGCGCGTCTTTTGGGCATGCTGCGGGTGGAGATAACCTCCGAAGAACCCGGGAATGTCGAGCAGGTCTACTGTTATCAATACCGGGACGAGCATGACGGCACCATCCATGAATCCACCCTGGGGGATGAAGCCAATGCCATGGATTTACTTTTCCGGGACACATCGTCCAGTGACAACTGGCGGGTAAAAATCCTGGAAGAAGTAGACAAATTAGTAAACCTGTTGATACAGGGGAAAATGTTGGCAAACTATTTGCTGCTCATCGAATTTTACCAGCGCCAGGTTTACCCGCTGAAAACGGAAACGGACAAAGAACGCGGCAATATGCAGATCACCCGCTACTCCCCTCAGTATGCCATACTGGAAACGGAAAGAAAAAGGATCTACGAAAAAAAATTGGCGGAACCTCAGTTGAAACAACAAGCGGTCCATGCCCTGAACGCCCTGCGCGGCCGGGTGGAAGCCCGCGGCATGAAGTATAACGATTATACGGCGGCTTTAGAAAGCTTTTCAAAAGTATCGGGGAAATTCGGAGCGCTTGAAGAGACATCGCTGGGAAATCCAAAAACATCATATCATGAAGCATTCGCATTGGATACCACCAAAACGGGAATGTTACAACCCGCGACCCTGTCCAAAAAAGTGACCCAACGCAAAACAAAGCAGCCGGTAAAAGAGAAAACCGCTCAGCCGGGGCCGGAGACAGCAGTTCGTCCCTGCCCATGCTGCGGCCAGAAAATAAATATCCGGGCAATCTTTTGTTTTCACTGTAAAAAGGAATTGGGGCGTCATCTCGAATGCCCCCACTGCGGTGAAACCAAAGTCCCGGAAGATTTGCAAAACTGCTGGAAATGCGGCCGTTCCCTGCGCCTGGAGAAAAAAATCCTCTGCCCGAAATGCTTTTCCTACGAGGGCTACCAGGACGAATTCCCCTGTAAAGTGTGCGGATATATCCCGGGAAACGAAGAGAATGTCCATGCGCCGCATGATTCCGAAGGATCGCCACCCCCTACCCGGCAGCAAGTCGAGAACCCCATGGAAGCAGGAAATCCCGGCGCCACCCCCGGTAGCGGAGAAAATGAAAAAGCAAATACAACTCCGGCTGCCGAAGAAAATGCGGACGAAACAGGAACCCAAAGGGCAGGCGAGCCGGGACAGGAACAGGAGCACCGCCATGACCGGGAGAACCGGCAGGAACCGGGAATAGCCCCTGGACCCGCCGGGCCGGGAGCAGCGGAACCACCGGAACAAGCGCCTGATCCGGAGCCGCGGGCTGATGAGGGAAAGATCGAATGTCCCAATTGTTTTGAAATGGTAGAAAAAGGTCCCCGCTGTCTCGTTTGCCAGGCCCCCCTGGATGTATAGGCCAGCGATCATTTATTTAATTAGGAGGTAAATATGCAAACCAAAAGAGCGACGTTCGGCGTCAAGTTTTTACTGTTTATATTGTTTTTCCTGGGGATTTTACTGAATGCATGGGTGATTATGGATGCGGGATGGTTTCACATCCTTATACCCCTCCCCAAAATCCCTGGGATCCTGGAAACCGGTGACAGGGCGCCTGATTCTACTCCCGCGCAGCAGCCGTCTTCCAGGATCGATCGATTAAGACAAAGCGTAGTGCTGGTAATCAGGCAAAATTGCAATAAGCTCGATGATTTGAGTAATGGAACCGGCTTCGTCGTTAAAGCGGACGGCAGCGCAAGATATGTGGCCACCAATGCCCATGTGGTACGCGATGCCGTGAAGTGCAGCGGGATACACATAATCGATCATAAAGGAAGGAAGCATAAAGCAGCTATGGTCGGCATTTCACTGGTAGGTGGTTTCCATAATGATATGACGATTTTGAAATTGGATAACATCCCGGAAAACGACCTCCCTCCCTTGGCGCTTCTCGATTCTTCTAAATATGAAGCGGGGCATGACGGTGAAAAAATCGTCACCATCGGCTACCCGGTTATCGGGACAGCTTCAACCCAGGATAAGGCTTCCGTATCCAGTGAAGGGCAGATATCCCAGTACGATACCACCAAAAATTGTTTTATAGCCTCCGGGTTGAGTTTAAACCCCGGCAACAGCGGCGGTCCTGTTTTCCTGGTAGAGAATCACAAAGTGCTGGGAATAGCAGTGGCAAAAGCAAATATCCAGGTGGCGGAGAATGTGGGAATATTTATCCCCATAAACCGTTTTAAGAATTTTTTTAAAGACAAAACAGGTAAGGAGCTATCACCATGACATCACAAAATAATCGTTCCATAAAATGGCTGCTGTCTCTTTTCGCCTTATTGGGTTTGGCAATGCTGGCCATTCCTTTTTTGTTGACAGCGCCGGCATTCCTGTATATCCAGGTGGAAGACGCGGTGTTTCAATCCGGCTTTGCAGGCAAAAACGTTGAAATCACGAATACCGAGAGTGAATTATCAACCTCAGCTTTGATCCACGAAGTCGGAGGAACATACCTAACCAGGGTAGGGCGGATAAAAAGCGGGCAATCGAAATGGCAGGTAAAAGTAAAGGATTATGAACCCGCTGAAATAAGCATCGATATCCCGCCATTGGAAAGACAAACTGCCGCGGTCAAACTAAAACCCAAATTTGGCCGCATAAAAGTATTGGCTTTAAATGTTATAAAAAAGGATGAAGTGATCGCTGCCCCGTTGAAAGTAAACATAGGCGGTCAACAAATCTCCGGTCAATCGGGGCTAATCCTATCCCCATTGGCGCCCGGGGAGAGAACCGTCAAAGCAGCGGCGGAAGGGTATTACCCGGCAGCAGGAAAAGCCGTAGTCACGGCAGCCCGGACTACCGAAGTGCGCCTGGGATTTTCTCCGAAACTAAAAAACCATGAAGCAGCCCGGATTGTGCTTCAATGGGATAAATATCCCCGGGATCTGGATTCTCATTTATTTCTCCCCCGTTATCCCGGGCTCGACAGGAGGCACATTTACTTCCCCAGGAAAAAGGCCAGTGTGAGCGGCCGTCCGGCAGCCATCCTGGACGTGGACGACACCAGTTCTTACGGGCCGGAAACAGTGACCATTACCAACGTCGTGAACGGTCTTTTCCGGTATGCCGTGTTTCATTATGCCGGTTCCGGGTCTATCGGGGGTACGTCCAAAGCCAAGATAACATTGTATACCCATGATAAGATTCAAGAAAATGAGATCCGCGAATTCACCGTACCCACCGGCTGCTCAAAAAAATGGTGGTATGTGTTGGATTTAAAAATAAACGGACTTGACGTAAAGATTCTGCCCAAAAACGAATGCCGAATACAAATGGGTTGGAAAATCGGGAGAAAAGAGAGTGAACGTAACAATTGAACCCGGGCCCGGGCGAATGAATAAAAAAAAGGGAAACAAATGAAAAAACAAATAGGAGAACAACCCTGTCCATTTCCCGAATGCCCGGTTGACTTCCATCCCCAGGGGATGAAATTCTGCCCGCATACCGGGAAACCGCTGGCACTACCCACGAAGCTGCAGGGAAAACATATTGCCTATATCTCTATAGGGGTATTCGTATCGATCGTAGTGCTGGTTATGGTATTGAATACCGGCAAAAGCGATCATAAGCCGATTCCTACGCCTACCCCGGCTCCTACCTCGAAAAGCACCCCCAAACCTACCCCGGCTCCCTCACTTGTTCCTACCTCCTCATTCACCCCGATTCCTACTCCGACACCCACCTCCATTCCTACCCCAACGTTCACTCCCGTTTCAACCACAACACCCACACCCATTCCTACCACAACGCTCACCCCCGTTCCAACCACAACACCCACACCCATTCCTACCACAACGCTCACCTCCATTCCTACCCCAACGTTCACTCCCGTTCCAACTCCGGTAAAACCGGTAAAGACCAAAAAACACAAAAATATAGAAGGATTTTGGGAAAAGAAGTTTGCCGATTCCATCGTGATGGTATATATTCCGGCAGGTCGTTTCATAATGGGATCAAATCGAGGAGATGAAGATGAAAGACCCATAAAAACAAAATATTTAGATGGATATTGGATAGGGAAATCGGAAGTCACCATCGGTCAGTATAAAAAGTTTATATATGAAATCGGGCACCGTTCGCTCCCCGAATGGGTTTCAAAGTACTGTTTAAACGATCAATACCCGGTGGTGGGTGTATCCTGGCAGGATGCAGCTGCCTTTTGCGCCTGGCTTTCTCAAAAAACCGGGAAAGCTTTTAAACTTCCTACCGAAGCCCAATGGGAAAAAGCAGCCAGGGGAATCGATGGACGATATTATCCCTGGGGTAAAGACGCCCCAAATTGCAGCAGGGCGAATTTCAAGAAATGTAAAGAGAAATTGAAACCCGTCGGTTCTCTGCCTTTTGGAAAATCGCCTTACGGCATCTTCGATTTATCCGGCAATGTATGGGAATGGTGTAACGACCGGTATCGCTCCGATTATTACGAAAAGTCTCCTATGGAAAATCCCGCAGGACCGGCAAAGGGTACATACCGGGTACTTCGCGGAGGTAGTTTCACCACAAAGTCGAGAGATATCCGCTCCACGAATCGAAATGGTACTCCCAACAGCGGTGGTAAGAATATCGGCTTCCGCCTGTGTATGGTCGAGGAAACCGGGAAAATAAAAAATGAAAAATGAAAAAAGACAAAATTTAATTGACAAGTCAAATCAAGGAGAAATAAAATGACAAAAAAAAGAAAGAAATTGTATCTTTTGTGCACTTTTCTTGTGTTCATCGGGTTCACCAACTTTGCATTCCCCGGTAAAAAGGATGAAGCAGTAAAAGACCTGTCCTTAGAATCCCAGATGAATGTTGAGGTGACATCGGCTTCACTTTACAAACAGAAGATGATTGAAGCAACCTCCAACATTATCGTAATCACAAAGGAGGTAATCGAGAAAAGAGGCTACCGGAACCTGGTGGAAATATGCCAGGATATACCGGGATTCGATTTTGCCACCTATGAAGATGGGGGCGGAGAATTCCCGGCTCACAATTACAACCGCGGCATCGGCGGAATTAACGGCAGTCCCCGCACCCTGGTTATGATCGATGGAATCGAGCAAAATTTCATCAATTTCGGCTGGTCTACGCTGTGGACCAACGAGAATTTATTAATCGATGTGAAACAAATCGAAATAATCCAGGGACCCGGTTCGGTAACCTATGGTTCCAATGCCTATGCCGGGGTGATCAATATCATAACCGAAAAGGACCACGAAGGCTTCCAGGGAAAAGTGTGGTATGGACAACACAATTCGAGAGCACTGGATTTTTTTTACGGGCTGAAACTAAAAAACAATATGAATTTTTCGGCAGCATTCCACAAATATATCAGTGACGGAGACGGGGGCAAAAATAGGTACGACCCCGGCAATTTCTTCCATAATAATGTTGCTCCCGGTTTCCTAACCCAACACTACTTTGACAACGACACATACGTCACCGACATCCCTAACCCCCTTGCAGGTCAACCCATACCCGACGGATTTAATACATCCAAAGACGACACCTCATTTCGCTTGAGGTTTTCCCTGGGAAAAGGAGAAATCGGTTTTTTCTATTGGGACAGGAATGATGGCCTGGGCAGTTACAATACCGGCTTCCAATATTACGCCAACCACACGGATAAAATATATCAAGCCCACACCCGCGGTTATCATATATATGGAAAGCACACCTGGGATATTTCGGACAAGCTGGAGTTGGAGTCAACCGTTATCTACCGCACAACCATGCAAATGCCCGATACCGGTTTTCAATATACCTATAAGTTTCTCGACATGGCAAAGACCTACAATACCTTTAATTTCCAGGGATTCATAAAGGAAACGCTCCATTTAAAATTAAATGAAAGCAATCATATTGTCGGTAGTTTCAGGTTCATGACAAGCCTGAAAACAGCCCAGATCGTATCCCTGGACCAGGTACAGGATGAGTACTCATCTTCTACGAAATCTTCCTATGATATAGCCGCGGCGGGAGGAGGCCTGGGGCAGTCCAAATCGGCCGATACCTTAAATTCTCTCGAATATGCCGGGGTGATTTTGTGGGAAAAACATTTTGCCCAAAAAAAGTTTCGCTCATCTATCGGCATCCGCTTCGATCATAGTACGGAATACGGTACTATGGTAAGTCCAAGGTTCGGTTTAATCTTTAATCCCCAGGAAGAATGGACATTAAAACTCCTATATGGAACAGCCTTCAGGCAGCCCAGCCTGTTTGAATTGAGGGATGAGTTTCGCGGCAATCCCGAACTGACGCCGGAAAAAATCGACACTTATGAAATTGAAAACCATATAAAACTGATGAACGATCGTATCCATCTAAAGGCAAATCTTTTTTACTCACTGCTTAAAGATGCTATAATGCTGGGTGAAGTTCCCGGGATCCCGGGTGAGGAAAAGCATTTTAATACTGATGAGTATCATGTGAGAGGCTTCTCGATAATGGGCAATATTCAAACCTTACACAACCTATATGTATATACCGATTATATATATACGGAAGGGAAAAACCAAAATGCCGATTGGGGACATATCCCGCATACGGCAGCACACAAATTCAACCTGGGGGTAAATTGGGCCATTTTCGATGATCTCGTTAACATCAACTGCCGCTTAAACCTGGTGGGAAAAAGAAGAGCGCCCGGCAGCAACAAATGGTTGGTCGATAATGAGAACGGGTATGCCCCCGGTTACCAAAAGGTGAACCTGACCATTACCTTGAATCGCTTATCCGCGAAAATCAAGTTGAAACCCCAAATCATAATCAAAAATCTTTTTAATGAAAAATATTATGGAGTCGGCAGACAAAACGGAGCCGCGGACAGGAATTCATGGTATTCTGAATCCAAAAGCGGTTTTATTCCCCCCTATCACCCCCAGCCCGGCACTACGTTTATGTTCAACCTGAATTTCGAGTTGTAGAAAAGATCCCCCCCCCGGGAAATATGAAAAATTACACTTTCGAAGATAAACCCGGGGGGGACGAGGGTGCTGTTAATAAGTAAAAAAATAAGTAATGAAGGAGGTAAAAAAAATGACAAGAGAAAACCTCGATACCGGTAATATTAAATGTCCCTACCCCGAATGCAAAGACAGACAACATCCAAAGGGCACAAAGTTCTGCCCGCATTCGGGAAAACCGCTGCAAGAAGAAGAACCGGCGCGGAACGAAGAAGAACCGGTCTGGCGACAAACATCAAATAAAAAAACAAAACAGGTTTTCTTTTTCGCTATTCTTCCCGCGGCTTTGGTCGCAGTGGTAATCTTGATTATCGTCCTCGCCGGGAAATCCGACGTAAAAGCAATCGACTGGAATAATCTAAAGCCCGAAATCACAAATAATTACAAAAACCGGCTGGAAAGTAACCTGGAAAAAGCAGTTCCCGGTAACGAAGTTAAGCTGAGTGGAGAATTAGAATTATATCTGGGAATCGATGAAAAGGGGGAAATCAGGATTCAAAAATACAACAGCAGTAAGCTGACCGCGGCTCCCGGCAATAGTAAAGAAGAAATAGTCGGCGGGTTATTAGAAAAGATAAGAAATTTCACTTTGCCCCCCCACCAAATAGATGGAGATCCTTTTGCCATCAATAACTGTAAATTCAATCTAACATTCGGTAGAACCTATAAAACAATCGATTATTCGCAGCCCGGGATCGAGAAGAAATACCGGAAACAATTGGCCGGATATAAGAAGCAATTAAAAAGATTCCTGGAAGAAGTAACAATCGCGAAGATGAAAGCCGTCCAAGTAAGCGGGCATGTAGAATTGAACCTGACCATCAATAAAAAAGGGAAAATCATTCTCCACCCCAAAAGCGGTAATTACAAAACAGTAGAGGTAACCCCCCGGGAAAAAAAATCCGAAGTCATAACCACACTGGAAAATAGGATTAAAGAACTTGTTCGTAACCGTACTATCAAACTTCAGCAGGGCAAGAATAAAGTATTCCTGGAAGTGAAAAACTTATCCTTTTCCGCGGTGGTAAAACAAAAAACCGGGAAAATCGAATTCGACGATTTACCGGATGACCTCAGGGAAAAATATAGATACCGGGCGGGTTTCCTTAAAGAACTTCCTTACGAAGAGAACATCACGCTGGCTGGGGAAATAAAATTACGCCTAACTATCGATGAAAAAGGGAAAATCACGATTCAAAAAAATTCCGACTATCGTCACTTAAAGGTCACCCCCGGCAGCGAAAAGAAAAAAATAATCGAAAAATTGGAAAAGGAAATCGCAAACGCTGTCCGCACGTTTACTCTTGAACCTTATCAAAACAGTAAAGGCGTCATTTTTGAAGTGGTAAATTTCGAAATACCGGTGACGCCTGTAAAAATAGCCACAGTCGATTTCATAGATTTATCACCTGAGATCATAGCTGCTTACAAAAACCAGGTGAAACACCTAATAGAAATTACCGCTGCAGGAAGTATTAAGTTAAGCGGGCAAATAAAATTACGTTTAACCATCGATGAAAAAGGCGCAGTCGACATTCAAAAAGATTCCCGTTTCACCCTTTTGAAAGTGACACCGGCAAATGAAAGAGAAAGAATGATCCACATGCTCAAAAGCAAAATCCGGGGATTATCCATCACCCCCCAAAAGAATGCCCGGGGAGCAAACTTGAGAGTGAGAAATTTCCCGGTAACCGTCAAAATAATACAAAAGGGCGGCACGGTAAAACTGGAAAACATTAGAAAATGAAGCGCTTTTTTTTATAAAATTAACAGGATTTTTTCGAGGCGAAGCCTGGGAAAAAGCCTGACGGTGAGAGGTAAAATATACCGCCGCCGTATAATGGCATAAAGCCGGGAGGTTTTAAAATGTGTAAAAACAAAAAGTTTAGATTGAAGAAATTCCTATCCATGAATTTGCCGGTAATCGGGTTTTGCTTCTTAATTGGAAGTATCATGGCGGCCCAACCGGGAGACAGCCTGCAAAAAGCAAAGGATCTTATGTCCCGGTATGATTATCGAGGCGCCATCCAGGTATTGAACAACATCAAAGAGCACAGTAAAGATAATGATCCCCAGGCCGCCGCGGTTCATTTTTTGTTAGCCAGGGCTTATTATGAAGTCGGCAGCCAGGAACCGGCGGAAGAGAATTTGCAGCGAGTTTTTGAAATAGATATAGATTTCGAAGTAGAGGAAGCGGATGAATATTTTAAAGATCAAATGGAACGGATCAGGAGAAAAACCTATAAAGAGTACCGCAGCGAGGAAGGTTTTGTAGAAAGAAGATTTTTCGGAGGCATTGTAATGGTCAAAATCCCCGTGGGATCATTTAGGATGGGAACAAAATCCGGGAAAGCCGGAAAGGATGAAAAACCGGAGCATGAAGTTTTCTTAGACCACTATTGGATCGGGAAATATGAAATGACGCTGGGGCAGTATAACCGGTTTATCTCCGAGACAAAGCATCGGGAATTGCCTCCCTGGGTTACGTCTTTGTATTCCACCGGGTATTGGTCCCCGATAGTCGGGGTATCCTGGTATGATGCGGCGGCTTACTGCGAATGGCTTTCCCGGGAAACAGGCAGGGTATTCAGGCTGCCCACGGAAGCGCAGTGGGAAAAAGCCGCCAGGGGTATCGACAGCCGCGAGCATCCGTATCCCTGGGGAAAGTCATCGCCCAATTGTGAAAGAGCGCATTATGTTAAATGTTCCCGTCGATCAGAAAAGCCTATAGCCGTTGTGTTACTACCTGCCGGTAAATCCTCCTACGGTATTCATAACATGGCGGGGAATGTATGGGAATGGTGCCAGGATTGGTATGCGGCCGGTTATTATAAAAAATCTCCTAAAATAAACCCGCAAGGCACGTCCCGGGGAGATAAGAAGGTGCTGCGCGGCGGCAGTTTTAATGATAAGGAGAGTGCGCTACGGGCTGCTAATCGTATCGCCTTGAAGCCGGATACAAAGCGAACGAATTTAGGATTCCGGCTTTGTATGGTGGAAAAGAAATGATAATCTTTCCCTCCAGGAGGTACGAACCCGGTTACCCAAGGATTTAAATATGACAGAACATTACGATAATATTAAGCCAAAACCGGTTATTTTCCTGGCTTTTGCCAATGACCCACGCAGCTATTTAAGAAAACTTCCTGATGAGCTGCGGAGCATCAGGGATACATTGAAAAAATCCGCGGGCAAAATCTCCTTTGATGTGGTAGAAAGGGCTAATGCCACTATCGACGATATACTGGATGTGTTCCAGGAAAAAAAATACCGCGACCGGGTTGCCGTATTTTACTATGGGGGACACGCTGAAAAGAGGTCGCTTTTACTGGAAAATCTCGAAGGTTTTACATCTCCGGCATATAGAGAAGGATTCGTGCCGTTCCTGGCTCGGCAAAAAAGCCTACAATTGGTGTTCTTAAACGGCTGCAAAACAAAAGATTACGCTGCCGAACTTGTGCAGGTCGGGATACCGGCGGCTGTCGGCAGCACACATGAGATCGACGACCAGGCTGCATCTAAACTGGCTATTCGTTTCTTTAACGGGCTGGCTAACGATTTGCCATTGGAACAGTCATGGCAGGAAGCCGGGGATCATATCAAAAGCCTGGATATTACGCTGTCCCTGGATGATCACGGGCAAGAAAACAAAGAATGCTTCCCTTGGGTGATCTTCTATAAAGATGACTCGAATGCAATAAAAAAATGGAAACTAAGCGATGCGGCGAACGATCCTTTCTTTAGTTTGCCACCCCTACCCCCGGACTATCATTTACCGGATAAACCTTTTCTCTTCCTGGAACGCTTCCGCAAACAACATGCCGGAATCTTTTTCGGACGCTCCAATTATATCCGGGAATTATATTCGTTAATAAAGGGCAAAGGTTCCCCTCCCATTATTCTACTTCATGGTCAATCAGGCGTAGGAAAATCCTCACTGCTGGAAGCCGGGCTGCTGCCCCGGCTGGAACAGTCCCACACGACTCTATACTTACAGCGGAACCGGGAAAAAGGGTTAACGGCAGCCTTAGAAAATGCCCTGGACGAACACATTTCCTCATCTAAGGAAAACATATATCCCGAAGGTTCGCTGCTTAAAGAGAAATGGCAAGCAATCGAAACTTACCACAGTAAACCGCTGCTGGTCGTTTTAGACCAGGTAGAACAAGTTTATACCGATGTCAACGAAGAATTACCCGGTGAACTTGAAGATTTTTTGTCTGCGTTGGAAACTCTTTTTAAAAACCCGGAGACTCTTCCTGGTGGTAAACTCATACTGGGATACAGGAAAGAATATCACCCGGAAATAGATGATCTATGCAAACTTCACGAATTGAAATGTGCGTCCCTGTTCTTGAAACCTTTACAAAAGTCGGAAATCGAAGAGGTAATTGCCGGTCTAACCCTGACGCAGCGTCTGGTGGATAAATACCGTCTCAGCGTAGAAGCCCGCTTACCTGCCAGGATCGCAGATTACCTGTCGACGCAGCAAGGCAACCCCATAGCTCCGACCCTGCAAATCACCATGACCAAAATGTGGCAAGAGGCTAAAAAAAACGGTCGTTCCGCCTGCGAATTTACTGTAGAGCATTTCGAAAACCTGCGCAGAAATGGTCTATTGATGGAAGATTTCTTTAAACAGCAGATGGCCCGGCTCAAAGAGCGCAAAGAAGAAGCCGTCGCCTCAGGGCTGGCATTGAGTATATTATTTTTTTTTACTACATCTTTGGGCACGGCAGCCCCCCGGGACATTTCTACGATACAACAAGCCTATGGACATCTCAACCGGGAAATAATAGAAAACCTGGTAAAACACTTAAAAGACTTATACTTACTCGCAGCTTACCGGGATAGTAAACACCAATTTATCCTGGCACACGACACCCTGGCGCCGATTGTCATTAAAGAGTATAACGAATCGGACAAACCGGGGCAACGGGCGGCCCGTGTATTGGCTGCTAAAATGGAAGACTTTAGACGGGAGGGTGACAGGATATGGTTAGATGAACCGGATTTAAAGATCGTTGAACAAGGCAAAAACGGGATGAGATTTGTAGATAGTGATGGAGAAAAACTCCTGGAAATAAGTCGTAAACAAAAGGCCCGGCAAGAGAAGTTAAAGAAGAGAATTAAAAGAACCGGGATTTTTTTGATTTTCACGATTATCATTATCGCCATATTTGCATTATATAAAGCGATCGAAGCAAATCATGAGGCCAAAATAGCCGAAGCCAATTACTTTACCGCCCTGGCCCGCTTAAAACTCGACAAAAACGACCCGGTCACTGCCATACGCTGCGCTGAAAAAGCCTATTACTTACACAAAACCAAAGAAAACATGCAAGTGCTCAGCGCTGCCGCTGCCACCACCTCGGAACGCCCCTTTTACAGCGCCGAAATGCGGCACAAACATGCCGTAAACCACGTGGAGTTTTCACCGGATGGTAGGACAATTCTCACCGCCTCATCGGATAAAACCGCCGTACTCAGGGATATAAACGGCAAACCCATAGTCACCTTGCCGCACGACAGCGTGGTATACTCCGCCCGCTTCTCTTCCCGGGGCAGCGAAATTCTTACCCATTCCAGGGAAAATACCGCCCGGCTGTGGGACTTGCAGGGCAATTGCCTAACATCTTTCCAACACGAAGATATCGTTTCCTCCGCCCGGTTCTCACCGGACGGACGGTGGGTTCTCACTGCTTCCGAAGATTTCACAGCCAAACTGTGGAGCTTGCGAGGAAACCCGGAAGCAGCCTTTACCGGGCATACCGACATGCTCAACAGCGCGGTGTTTTCCCCCGGCGGTAGTGAAATCCTTACCGCTTCCAGGGATAAAACAGCCAAACTCTACGACCTGGACGGTAATATGCTTACCGCTTATAGACACCGGGATAGTGTGACCACCGCACTTTTCACACCGGACGGACAGGCCGTTCTCACCGCTTCGCGGATAGATAACCTTAATCTATGGAATCTAAAAGGTGAAATAGTCACCGGTTTCCACCAACATAAAGACATGGTCAACTGTACCCGCTTCTCTGCCGATGGTAGACAATTGTTCACCGCTTATCACGGCGGCGCCGTTGTACTCTGGAATACTGGCGGCGCTCTTATTACGACATTCGACAAACATAAGGCCCCGGTCTATGCCGCGGTTTTCTCCCCCGGCGGTAAAAAAATCCTCACAGCTTCCGAAGACAACAGTGCCAAACTGTGGGACATGAAAGGCAATGTTTTAGCGGATCTAAACAAACATAAAAAAGCCGTTACCCATGCCGCCTTTTCTCCCGGCGGCAGTAAAATACTTACCGCGTCCCGGGACAACACCGCCAAATTATGGGATTTGCACGACCAGCCTGCAAAAGAGCTCAACTTTCGCAGAATAGGCGTATCCACCGCGCTCTTCTCTCCCAAAGGCAGCCGCGTTCTTATCGTTTCCGATGATAAAGTCCTTCATTTATCCGATTTGCACGGCAATATTACCGCCACTATTAGCGGTCATAAAAAGATCATTAATACCGCCGCATTTTCGCCGGACGGCGCCAAAATACTCACCGCCTCAGCCGATAAAACCGCCAAACTGTGGAACATTAACGGGGATCACTTAAAGGACTTTAGCAAACATACGGCCAATGTAAATTCAGCGGCCTTCTCGCCTGACGGAACCAAAATACTCACCGCCTCTTTCGACGGCACGGCTAAGTTGTGGGATTTGCAGGGCAGCCTTTTAGTCAATCTCGATCAACATACTGCTGCCGTGACATCGGCACTGTTCTCTCCCGGTGGCGATAAGATACTTACCGCCTCCTACGATAAAACCGCCAAACTGTGGGACCTAAACGGTAAACTTTTATTAAATCTCAGGCCGCATAGTTTTCCCGTGACTTACGCGGAATTCTCATCCGGCGGTGCAAAAGTGCTTACTGTTTCCGTTATTGTCAGGTTGTGGGATATAGAGAGCCACCGCATGATAGAGTTAGAACGGCCTACCGGCCCGGAGCATAAAACAGGCGTGCAAGACCGCAGTATTAACGCGGCGCATTTTTCGCCGGACGGCCAAAAAATAGTTACTGCTTCCAATGATAATACAGTACAGTTATGGAGCCTGGAAGGCGATCTTTTGGTCCAATTCGACGCTCATAAAACGATTATCTATTCCGCTGTTTTTTCGCCCGGCGGCAGACGGCTGCTCACCGCTTCCGCCGATAAAACCGTTAAATTGTGGGATTTGCAAGGCAATATGCTGGCGGATTTCGACCAACATGAAGGAGTTATACGTTCGGCGGTATTTTCCCCGGACGGCCGCCGGGTGCTCAGCGCCGCCGCGGACAGCACTGTAAAACTCTGGCTCACGCCGGAAGCTATTATCGAGTGGTTAAAAACAGCAAAAATCCCCCCGCTGCCCCGGGGGAAAATATAAGGAGACAAACATGAAACAAAGAAAACAAACAAAATCCTATTTCGCCGGATTATGTATCGCCGGGATAATCATCCTGCTTTTGTCCGCTGCGGGTTATGGAAAACCCGTTAAAAAAAAGCATATCGAAGTGGCCGGACAACTATTGGAACACCTCAACCGGCAGTTGCCCGGCGCCAATATTAAAACAAACTTAAAAAAATGCACCGTGGAACCTGTAGGCAAAAACCGGTACCGGGTTATTTTTCGAGACTCTTTTTTCAGCACCGACCTGGCCTGGATCGCGAAAGCAATTAATAAAAGTTCCACTTTTAAAATGGATGCCACTTCTAATTTAGATACCGCCCGGATCGACGAGATGGAAATCATCTACGGGCCCGGCCAGCAATATGTACGCCCATTATGCCTGAAAGGGATGAAGATCAATCGCGATATACCCGCTCACCTGCAAAGAATAGAAAAAGGCGATTCCGCGGCATTTAACGGTTTTAAGGTGACAGGTTATTTTGCCTCAGTAGAAAAATTAACCTTCAATGATAAGGAGAATATAGAGAAATCCGGTATTTGGAATTATCCCCATGTTATTTCCAATCTTTTAAATCCTATGTTCGATCCTTCCGGGTCGAATATGAAGGATTTGAAATTAGGACTGACCGGGATTACCAGGGACAAAGACGCCATATCTTTTACCCTGGAGATCGCGGGATTCAGCAGTGTCAAGGCGGGACTGGAAGACCCGGCTGTCGGGCATTATATGTTTAGTCCGGGCGCTCCCCCTCCCGATCTATCCAAAACGCTGGCAAAGGGAATGGCTGTTACCGATATAAAAATCAATATAGGGAAAATAAAAGCTTCCTTAGAGAAAAACGGCTGCCCATGGGGCAGCGGCGTTATAGAAAATGCATTTTACTCACTTTTTATAAAACCCGATGAAACCGGGAAATCATTCAAAATAGGTTATAGTTTCGGCCTGAATAATGTACAAATATCGTTCCCCGGCAATAAAAATATCGAAGTATTAGGAGATTTGAAAGAGTCCCTGTTTTTATTTTCTATCGAGCGAATACCCCCCAGGGCTATTATGGCTTTTATCGATATGGTTAAGATAGCGATCAAGGCCAGGGATGCCACCGATAATTCAGTTTCCCGGCAGATCGGTTTCCAGGCCATGAGATTTGTTTTGGAAGCAGCCAACTCAAAACCCGTGGCGAAATTTTCGCTTTCGCCGGTCAAGCACTATTTCGGGGAATTATCGGCACGAGCAGACATCCGGTTAAACGGTTTATTGGGACAGCCTGATGTAAAAATACTGCTTAACCTATGCAGCGCGGCTGAGGTTTTAAAAAAGATGACGGAATCGCGGGTGTTTTCTCCTGCGACATTGACGGGAATTGCCGCTGCTATTAATATGTATATGGTCAAAAAAGAGAACGGTGACGCGGCGATGACCATCGAGATGAAATCCGGCCAACCGGGAAAAATGTTTTTGAACGGTATTCTTATGCCCATCCCGGGCAGGTAGACTGTCCGGCGTACTGTCAAAGAAGCTCCCGGGTTTGGCTGCAGTGCTGTCCGATTCAAGTTTCCCGGTATTTCGGAGCGATTAATTCCAGTTTTAAATAAGGGATCATAAGAATGTTGCACTGCCGATGACAAAAATTTCAGGTAAAGTTTTAGGGGACAGGCAAGCCCCCCCCCCACTGCTTTTTTAGTGTGTGCAAACATCGATTTAGAGAAAATGAATTCTTTAATTGGGTGTAAAAAATTCTTAATCAGGATAATCGAATTCCTCAAATAGAGCGATAAGTTTCTTTAAGAGTGGATTAAATTTTTTCTAATAGAAAAGATAACCGCTTTTTATAATAATTCGGTCTCTTTAAATAGAGTAATTTTTTGCGTTTTCGGTATGTTTGTTCGCTCTTTATTGGTTGACAACACCGGGCAGGACGTGGTAAAATAACCTTAATGAGATATAAACGAAGATATAGACAAAGACGAAAACCTTTAGATACAAAGCCGGTTGCCGCCCGGCTGCGCCAGGTGCGCAGGCATTTCGGTTACAGCCAGGATGAAATGGCCGCTGTATTGGGAATCACCAAAGACACCTACGGCAAAAACGAAAGAGGCTACCACCTGCCCTCAACCGAGAGTCTCGCCGCCATATACGACAAATTAGGCATCAATATAGAATGGCTGCTTTTTAACCGGGACGCCATGTCCTGGAAAGAACCCGGGAACCGGCAGGGTGTACATGAAGATATTCCGGGGGAACTTCCTTTTTTTGCGGAAGCGACAGAGATGGTGGATTTGATGAAACGTATTCCTTTTTTGCGTCATGCGGTTTTGGGTTTTTTCCAGAGATTCAAAATCGAAAACGAGCGCCTGATCCGCCGCTTTTTAGAAAAGGAAGCAGAAACCGGCGCTACCGGCTGAGGGGATAAGGAGGAAAAACATGAGCGACATTAATCAACCGGCGATTAACATCGGCAGCGGCAGCACAGGAAATATTATTGTTGGCCGTGATTTGAACTTGAATCAAACCGGTAAACAGGAAGAAAGCAGCGCCCATATGGACAGCGGAAAGGATTCGGCAAAAAAAATCCTTATCCTGTCCGCCAATCCCCAAAGTACAGCCCGGCTGCGCCTGGATGAAGAAGTGCGAGAAATAGAAGAAGGATTGCAGCGTTCCAAACACCGCGACCGTTTCGAAATCCGGTCGAAATGGGCGGTGCGTCTTCGAGATGTGCGCCGGACACTGCTGGATTATGAACCGCATATCGTGCATTTTACCGGGCACGGCGAAGAAGACGGCCTGATAGTAGAAGACGAAATGGGCTTTCCTGTAACTATGTCAAAAAAAGCGATTACCGGGTTGTTTAAGCTCTTTGCGAGACATGTGCAGTGTGTTTTATTGAGCGCCTGCTATTCGGAATCGCAAGCCGCCGGCATCGGTAAACATATCGATTATGTCATCGGCATGAAAAAAGAGATCAAAGATAAAGCCGCCATTGAGTTTGCCGTCGGTTTTTACGATGCCTTAGGAGCCGGAAGAACCGTGGAAGATGCTTTCGGATTTGGGTGTAACGCTATCCTGACTGTTTATCCCGACCTACCTGAATATTCAATACCTGTACTGAAAATACGAAATGGAGTGCAAAAAGGGTCAGGCAAACAGTTATCTGATAATGTACTTGAAAAAAGTAAGCTGCCGATAAATGCAGAAATTGAAAATCAAAAGAAAAAAATATACTTTAAAAAGCTAAAAAAAACGGCATACAGCAAGGTAACCGATGGATTAAGTAATGAAGACGGGTATTTCTTTAAAAAGTATATGACCAGTGTCTATCAAACCCGCCGCGAGGCCGAAACCGAGTTTTCAAATTTTTTGAAACAAATCGATAAACGTTGTTTTATTATCACCGGAAGAGCCGGTAAAGGTAAAACCAGTTTGCTCTGTCATTTGTCCGAACAAATCATCCTTAACGAAACGAAGAGCACGTCGATATTGCTCAACAGCCCGGAATTAAACTTACAGGGAACAAACCTTAAAGAATACATTGCTACATTTTTTAATACGGAAGATATAAATCCCACTTTTGAAGAAATCGGGCAATGTCTATCGGCTGAGGATGCGAAATTGATTGTCATCATAGACGCTATTAATGAATTGGAAGGAGAAATGGTTTTCTCTCTATTTAACGAACAAATAACGGAACTCTTCAATATTATTGATGAAAAAAAATACCCGGTCTTATTTTGCATTAGCTGCCGCTCTGAATTTTGGACTCAATTTAGCGGTGAGCAATGGGTAAAAGACAATATTTTCGAACCTATGCCCGGTATCGAGACCCCCACCCATGAATTACAAGACTTCGAAGAAAATAAAATCGATGACATCATAAACGCTTATTTCCATTGGTATGCGATAGAAGGAAAAGTTATCGGTGAAGCGCGGGTGAAGTGCTGCGATCCCATCATGCTGCGCTACTTGTGCGAAGCATATACCAATCGAAAAAGTAATGATAAAGAAACATCCCCGGAAGAGACAAAAACCGTTAACATCGGTGTAAAAAAAATACTCCAACGAAAAGAGGTATTCAGGTTATTTGCAAAGAATATCAGGGAGCGGATGTTCGATAGGGTCAAGAAAGAATTAGGGTTGAAAAATAAAGATACTTTGTTCAAACTTACCACCTATTACCTGATAAATATAGCAAAGTTTATGATGGAAAACGGACGTTCACATTTAACCGGTGATGAGGTATACGAAATTGCTCAAAAGATCGAACATCGGGATGGCGACCTGGGAAGAGATGAATTCAAAGAAAAAGATAAACGCTCCGTTTTTTTCATGTTTATCGACGAAGGTATAATTCTTGACAAGCGCGGTACTCTTGACAAGCGTGGTATTCCCGGCAAGTGCGGTAACGTGACCTACGATTTTGTTTTTGAATCCTATTTTGAATATTCCCTGGGCAGGTATTTTGCACTTAATAAATGGCCGGGTCTGCAAGGAGACAACGGCGGCTCCAAGCAAGGTGTCGATCCGGTAGAAATAAAAAAAGATTTTAGAAAACAATTGAACCTCCACAACAAATTGATAAAAGAGAAGAATTTCACCAATCTCTTGGGCGCTTTGGAATACGCAATCCTGGTTATAGAAACCAATGAAGACTACAAAGGCTATAAACATTATCCCGAACTGTTTATTGAGCTTTTCGAGATAATGATGGAGACTGAACAGTTTATATTCAGGCAAAAAGCCTTTGCAACACTTCGTGAAACACAATTATTAATGGGATACGATGTTGATGATAAAGATAATAAACTCCAACGGGTTTTCAATATTTTTTATAAGTTAACGAAAAAAGTCGATTTCGTTATTTCCTGGGACCTGGAACACACCATTGCCCAATTATCGAAATATGAAGCTGATTTTGCCATCCGTCGAATGGTAGTCTGGGCTGAGGAAGGTGAAAAAGTACAACCGATGTTTGCTGCCCAGATCCTGGCGCGTATCAGCGTTGCCAATCCACAAAAAGTCATCGAGGTTTTATTGAAGCTTGCCACTTTAGAAAAATACCGGGAAAATTTCTGGTTGGCCCGCTCATTGATCTTTGCGGCTAAAGAACTGGGAATGAATGCAAAGAAAACCGGGCTTGAAAGTAAATATATTAAAAAGTTGAGAGATATGCTGCGAAGTTTATATGAAGATACGAAGGTCCCGGTTTTTACAAAAGGGTTGGCGTTATCCGTACTTCCTTTTTTGAGCGACAAAGACCTCCTTTTACTGGAAAAAATCGGGGATTATGTGAAGCAAGAGACGAATACCTGGGCTGTCTGGAATTTGGCATATGAGCTGCGGGAATGGGTTAAACCGTTTGACGGTCCATATCATAATTCCGCATGGATTTGGGAAATACTCGGCCAAATCGTTGATTTAAATAATCCACATGTAAATTATGCCGTTTATAATACGGCAAAGGCGTTGGAACAGGAAAATTTTGATAAAGCCGACGAAATACTGGAAAGAGTGGACGCCAACGATTGGCTTCCCGGAAAATTTAACGGCGAGTACGATAAAACAAAAAATGAATTAACCGGGATTGTCTATTCGCCGGTATATTTGGAGCCTTCCTATAATAACCATATCGAGTGCCGGGAGCGGTTGGAGGGCATTTTGGAAAAACTTATCGCTGTGGGAGAGAATCATTTCAACTGGGTCGCCCCTGTTAAAGCCGAAGATAGGCGTCTGCACCCCGTGCATAATGATAAAAACGACAGGCACAGCGATGGCAGTCAATGGCGCGGTTACCTGGATGAAGTTGAAAAAGCCAGCCAAATTTTTGCCGGTAGATCGAATACCGTCAATATTCCTGTGGGGCCCAGCGAATTGCGGTACGAATCTTATGACGTGGCATTGGTATCATGCGGGGGAGTTATAAGTGCCGTCGATTATGTGATGAAAAATCCCGCCAGGTCTGCATGGTCCATGGGACGGCCCCCCGGGCACCTGGCAAATAATAATATCTGTATCTTCAACAATATTGCCGTAGGCGCTTACCATGCAAAGAAAAAATACGGAAAGAAACGAATCCTTATTGTCGATTGCGATGCCCATCACGGTAAACATACCTATCGGGTATTTCGCGGCGATCCTGGAGTGATATATTTTTCAATTCATATCGATGGAGACTATGCGAAGGAGGAAGGTAAGGTGACCGATATGGGAACAGGCGAAGGCGAAGGTTATAACTTCAACATTCCTTACCCTCCCAATATGGGGGATGACGGCTATAAAGAAATCGTCGATAAACTGCTAATCCCCGCGGCGGAAGAATTCAGACCTGAACTGGTGATGATCTCAGCCGGTTTTGACGGGCATTTCGAGGACGATTTAACGCCGGGATTAATATTATCTGAACATGCCTATATCCATTTAGCCAAAAGACTTAGGGACCTGGCCAAGAAGCTTGACATCAAAATCGTCGGCGCTCTCGAAGGCGGCTATGGGCTGCAGTCGTTGGCCAATAGTTTTGTGCACATGATCAGTTTGATCGGGGAGTGGGACGCACCACCCGGAGAAATAGGATTTGTCCCGGGGAAAGAAAAATATAAAGACAACGCGAATGCGTTAAAGATTGTTCGCACGCAAATAAAAAAGAGAGTGGTGCTTATGAAGGAAACCAGGGAAAAAAATCCCGGTTACACTTTATTTTCCAATACAGGCCATTGGAATGAAATCCTTAGTGCGCCTGGCGAAAAAGACGGTGAATAAATTATGATAAGAATACGGAGGGCATACCATGAAAAATTTTAGTTTTGGTTTTGAGAAACTGAAGCCTGTTATATATAGCTGGTTATTTATTTTCATTATAGCAGTATCGGCAAACTCGGGACAGGATTTAGATAACGGTAAAGCAGGGCGGCGCAGCGATATTATTTTCCAGAATTCCACCATTAATGCATTGCTTGAAGGTCTTTACGATGATGATGTCACCTTCGAGCAATTGCGCAAGCATGGCAACCTTGGAATAGGGACGTTCAACAGGTTGGACGGGGAAATGGTGGCCATCGACGGTGAGTTTTATAAAATCAAAGCCGCCGACGGACTGGCGTACCCGGTGCCGGGAAATGAGAAAACACCGTTTTCCGTTGTTGCCGATTTCAGCGCCGATTCATCGGCAATATTGGAAAAATCGTTGAACCTGGAAGAACTCCTTAAGCATATAGACACTCTGCTCCCATCCGGGAATATCTTTTATGCTT
Organism: Candidatus Aminicenantota bacterium; assembly: GCA_023135565.1. Lineage (GTDB taxonomy): Bacteria > Acidobacteriota > Aminicenantia > UBA2199 > UBA2199 > JAGLQA01. The sequence continues at coordinate 25,294 of JAGLSW010000497.1, forward strand.
TCCGGGTAGAAGGTAAGTTCAGCTATGTCAAGACAAGAAGCGTGCTCCCCCAGGAGAAGCCTTATCCGCGTTTGGTGGAAGTTGTAAAGACCCAATCGGTTTTTGAATTTAAGGATGTAGAGGGGTATTTAGTAGGATTCTGGTTTCCATTCTATATGAAGGATATCAATGTCCCCGGCTATCACTTCCATTTCCTATCGAAAGACAAAAAGAAGGGAGGGCATTTGTTGGGATGCCGGACTTCAAAAATAAGAATCGAAATTGATTATATATCGGGATTCCGGCTGCTTTTACCCGAAAGCAAGGATTTTAGGATGATGCATTTAGAAAGTAAGAAATCCGAATTAGACGCAGTCGAGAAATAGCCCGGGATGTCAATGCATGGATTTTAGGAGATATGATGAGAACTAAAGACAACATGATATTTCAATATTCCACCATCAATGCCCTGGTGGCGGGAATTTACGATGGCAATTTGACCATCGGGGAGTTGAGTAAATATGGGAATCTGGGATTGGGTACGTTTAATCACCTGGATGGGGAGATGGTTGTACTTGATGGAGAGTTCTATAAAGTTAAAGCTGCGAATGATCCTACCGTCGTGCGCGTATCTCCCGATGAAAAAATATCTTTCGCCAGCGTGACAAATTTCAAACCCGGTGGAGCTTCTATTCTCCTTAATGAACCATTCACATTAGAGGGACTTCAAAAACGTCTTGATAAAGAATTAGCTTCAGTAAATATTTTTTACGCTTTCAGGATGAAAGGGATTTTTAAATCCGTAAAAACCAGGTGCGTCCCAATACAGGAGAGACCATACTCAAGACTTACAACGGTTGTCGAGCATCAATCCCGGTATGAATTTAAAGATATTGAGGGATACCTTGTGGGCTTTTGGTTCCCGGATTACATGAAAGACATAAATGTCCCCGGATATCACTTTCATTTTCTGTCGGCAGACAAAACCAGGGGGGGACATCTTTTCGAATGCCGGACCGCGAGGTTGGAAATTGATGCTGCCCGTATTTTGGGATTCCGGATGATTTTACCAGGCAGCAAAGAATTCAAAAAAACAAATTTGACCGTTAACGAAGAGGAACTGGAAATCATCGAAAAAGGAAAAAAAAATACTTATAGCTAACAGATACAATTGGAGCAATAAAGTTAAATAATACAAATAAAAATTATGGAATTTTCAAAAGTGTTATAAAAGAAACTCAGGTTGGAATTTATCTCCTGATGTTGTGGAGGAAATCGAACAATTATCGAGGGATCGCTTTGGAATTCTCCCCCTTTATTATACATTTGCCTTGGATACTATAATATTTGCTCCCACCATCAAGACGATTATCCTGAACCCGGAAGTGTGAAAAATATTCTATTTACTCACGTGGTTTTGGGTTATTACCAGGGATTCAAAATCGAAAATGAGCACCTGATTCACCGCTTTTTAGAAAAGGAAGCAGAAACCGACGCTACCGGCTGAGGGGGTAAGGAAACAATGATTGCCCGGTTGCAGGGAAAGAATCGGATTTAGAAAATATATCCTTAACGCTTAATCCTCCAAAATAGACTATTTTGTACAAAATCAGGATTATATTTATCGCGCCCCTGCTTAAGGCCGATTATAATGGCAGCAGATCGTTTGACATGTAACAAGCTGGAAAATGCGGTTTACAGGTTGTAGACCGCAGCCGGTACGCTGACTGCTGCCGGTTCCAGGTTAAATGACCGTAAAAAAATGAACAGGAGGTTTAATATGTCTTACCAGTACAAAATGCTCCAGGTGCCTCAGATAATTAAAATTAAAGCAAAAGATTATCAAGGCGGAGAAGCCGCCGCTTACCTGGAACAAATCGTCACCCAGGAAGCCCGTGAGGGCTGGGAATTCTACCGGGTAGATACCATCGGTGTTTATAGCCAGGCAGGCTGCATTGCTTCTTTATTCGGCAGCAAGGACGAACTATCCGAGTATTATGTGGTTACGTTCCGAAAAGAAAAATAATCCCGGCTTTCTCAGCGGGTTAAGTTTTCGTTTTATCAGGGGCTATCAAAAGATAGCCCCGCGGCGCATCAGGAAGGCCTGCCGGTTCACGCCAACCTGCTCTGAGTATGCAATCGCGGCAATAACAAAGTACGGATTTCTAACAGGGTGGCAAAAAACTTTTCAGCGTTTAAATCGATGCCGCCCGCCTCACAGCGGCATCGATTTTCCCTAATTTCCATTAGCGTCCCAATCCGTGACAGGACATTTCGAAAACCATTGAATATTTTCATCAAACCGGCAGCATACCGGAAGAAATCTTTGGAGCAAAGCAAAAAGCAGTATCATGCACCGCTCATAAGATTCACTACCCCGTTCGTTTATTTCTAAAGAGACGATTTTTAACAATTTTTAGACTATTTTTATTGCATGCAATTCATTAATGCAATATAATCCCGGTAGACCTTTCGATAAAAGGTAAAAAATGGCACATAGAACAAGTATTAATATGTTGGCCGGCTTCTGGCCGGGAGAGCCAAAAAAAAGAAATCCCTTTCAGCAGGAGGTTTTCCCATGAAAGAAAAAAAAGGCAGTCTCAATGCCGTTATCGTGGGCGTAGACGGCTATAAAGACGCACCGCCACTCCAATGCGCCGTCAACGATGCCGTCTATCTAACCGAAACGCTGCAAAAAGTATGGCAAAACCGGGGTACTCATATCAAAACCCTGGTCTGGCCTTCCTTGAACCAGGAAAAAACCAGGGCACAGCGGGTGACATGGGGCATCGATTTACCCCCAAACGCCTGCCCGGTTACCCGGGAAGGCCTGCTGTCGGCAGTGCGCGAAAGCGCGGGTAAAACCGGGGAAACGGACACTTTTATTTTCTTTTTTGCCGGTCATGGTGAACTGGTGGATGCGGAACCGGCCCTAATCACGGTGGCCGAAGGCGAAACAGCGGAAGGAATCGAAAAAATCAAAATAAAAGAGATACAACAGGCTGCCGCCGGCTGCCCGGCCCGGAACAAAATAATGATATTGGATTGCTGCCAAACGTCGCCCGGTAGAAAAAAAAGCAAACAAGAAGAAAAATACAAAAACCTGGGAGAATTAACAAAAGGCTGGTCGATATTTCTCTCCTCCAGTCCCGGAGAAAGCTCATTAGAAGACCGGTATTTTGGGAACAGCAGTGACGATTACCTACAGCAGGGTATATTCACTGCCAGTTTGGCGGTGGGGCTGCGCGGTGAAGCAGCGGGCGGCAGCAGGTACATCAGCCTGGCTGATCTGGCATATTATGTGGGAAAACGGGTTCCCATAGAATACCAGGAACGGCTGGAGGCAATAATGCTTAGAGAGGCCGGAACAGGTAAAGCCCCCCCGGGGCAACCTGAAACCAGGGGAACAGGTTCATTATCGCAAAGCCCGGTACTATTGAGCGAAGCCGTGGCCATGAACGGCCCATACAAAATAACGATGGCCCCGGAAATCATACCCGCTTGCCAGGACTCACGAACAAAAACACCCGGCAAAAATTTTATAAAAAACTGGTTCAAATTCCTGTGGGGACAGTGGCCTATCGTATTTCCTTTTAAAACGGTATTTCGTTTGGCATCCCTGCTGTACGCCGCGGCCATGACGCTAACCGTAATCTGGCATTCCCCGGCGGAAACAAACGATACCTTAGTGATATTTTATGGTGCGGTGGGCCTGGGCAGCGTACTGATCTGGTGGCTTACGCTCCCCTTCGCAGCCGCGGCAAATGAAGAGCGCTGGCATTCCGGGGGGTATGTAACTCTTCTTTTCTATTTACTCTGGCATTGTCTTGTGGCCCTGGTTTTTGCCTGGCTGTGCGGCGTTGTACCCATCACTAACCGGGAATCCAACCGGTTTATTTTCTTAGTAACGGATCTTTTTTTCATATTGGCAGGAATAGTTATTTTCGCCATCAACACCAGTCAAACTATTATTTCCCTGGCGGAAACCGTCAGGCCGGATGAGAGAAGAGAAATTCGGCAGGCTATCCGGGTTTTCGAACAGTTTAAAAGCAAAATGGTAGGAGTGGATTTGTATAACTATGTGGCGGCGGTTTCAGTTAGGCCGAACCTATATATATATGGTTGGATTGTTTCGGCAGCCGTCATCGGGTTCAATATTTATCAAGTGCTTGCCACGGTGGATATCGTAACAGTATACTTGTGGACATTTTTAGTGCGCAATATTTTCCTTTTGGTGCTGGTAACCTGGTTGGTTTTCTGGTATCATGCCGCATTTAAGACTATCCAAAAGGAGGTCTATAAACGATAGAGGGAAAGCAAAAAAATAAGGAGAAAATATGACACAGCGAAGAATTTCACCACACGAATTAGAAGTCGAAGAATTGGATAAAGAACTAATCAGGCGAGGGGCGCAAGTTGCCGGAGAAAAGCGTTTTATGTTCAGCGACAAGGAAGGCACCCCGCAGCGGGACGCGGTAGTGAGCGGTGCCGGAAAAATATACGAACACACTCCCCCACCCAATGAAGCGTTGGCCTATATCAGCACCTGGGATCTGGCCAGGATTATTAAAATTAAGACCTCTACCCATTCCCTAACCTGCGTCCGCGGTTCCGGGTATGCGGACCTGATGGATTGGTACGAGATCGGCCCCGGTCCGGGTGACGGTTGGGAAAAGATAAAGCAAAACGCCGGCTGCACGGCTGCCGTCTGCTTCCGGGACCAATTGATAGATACCGGGCAGGGGGCTTTTATCCTGAATGTCAAAAATTACGGCAAAACCTTTAACCTGTGCCAGATCGAACCTTTCCGCCATCAACCTATCGCAGCGGGGAAAATGTGCAGCGGTTTCCTGGTCGAAGACGATGTGATCGCCACCGCAGGTCACGTTATTAACGAAAACAATGTGACAGACTTGCGTTTTATTTTCGGTTTTGCCATGATGGATTCGGTCACGCCGGTGACGAAGTTCCCCCGGGCCGATATGTACCGGGGCGTCAAAATTATCCACCGCCTACCCGGCCCGGGCAAAGCCGGTGAAGAAGACATGGTGCTGGTGCGGTTAGACTGCAAAGTGGCAGGCAGAGCGGCGGCTGAACTTTCTAAGCAAGAGATTTCTAAAGATCAAGCGGTTTATGTGACCGGTTATCCATTAGGGCTGCCGCTGAAATATGACGGCGGAGGAACAGTGCAAACCGTGCATGGTAACCATTTTACCGCCGGCCTGAATGTGTATGGCAGCAGCCCCGGATCGCCGGTTTTCGACTGGGACAGCCACGAAGTCACCGGCATAGTAGGAAAATCCGGGCAGATGAATTTCAGGTGGACGGGGAAAGGTTGGATGTCGGTAATTTACCCCGGCAGCCGGGGAAGCGAAAGCGGAGGAGTCTTTTGCCACGGGGTTTCCAAATTGGTCGAAATGATAGATTAACAGCAGCCCCATACGCACGGGGAGGCGATAAGTTGCTTCGCGTCAGGCAAAAATGAGAGCTCCGGGTGGGGATCACCGGCAGAGTTCCCCTCACCCGGAAACGAGTGAAATTACCCCCGGCAAGGGCAGCGGGTGAGCGCTTTTGATTCTAACTTATCAAAAGTTTTGATCAAACTTTTTCAAAAG